>CAWIYT010000190.1:0-44970 GCA_963840085.1 uncultured Nitrososphaerales archaeon | reverse complement strand
AATTGCTATTACTAAAACCATCTCCTCCTACTAAATTTCTAAATAATATACATAAAGCTATAGGTGCTATAGCTACATCAGAAATTGATAAATCATTGAATACTATTACAAACATTCAAGTTAGTATATTAAAAGCAGAGAATCTAATATTCAAAGCTGCAGTGGCAAATCCTCAAGTGATGCAACAAGTTGACACTTCGAAAAATGTAGTACCAACTCCTCAACCTGAAAAGATACAACAAGTTGACACTTCGAAAAATGTAGTACCAACTCCTCAACCTCAAGAGATGCAACAAGTTGACACATTCATCAAAACTTGGAGATAAGTATGCCAACAACATTTTTGTTGGAGATATTGGCGTCTTGACTGATGGATATCTATATTATTTTGAAGTTAATGAAGATAGAACAGGCTTAAAATTTGATAGTAATAGTAATCAAACAAGACTGACTGATCTTATAGCAGACAATGAAGAAGAAATGTCTACAATAGCCCTTGGAACGGGTTTTGGTGGAATAACAGATATTGAAACAGGTCCAGATGGATTTTTATATATTTTGACATTAGATATAGGATCAAATGGTGAAGGTAATATCTATCTATAAAATTACACCTCTATTATGAGAATAATGTTACTAAAATCTAATTACGATGTAATATAAGCCTACTATATGGACGATTCCACTTCCAATGGAACAATGGCATAAGTGGTCAGTGAGATTGAACACTGAAACCATGACCATTCAACTCCCTTAGGTAAGTACTTTTTTTCGGGTTCACTATCTAATATTAACGGTATTTCATTTTTCTTTTCCTTGAGTATGCATACTAAATATATATAGAAGTTATTAATACTTCAAAACCGTATCATATATTAATAATTGAGAATAAATTATAACAATTCCAAGCTTTTAGATATTTTATTTTTGTACTGATATAAAATCTAGTATGTTAACACTCATGTTTATTTAGTAAAATAATTTTCATTAAATAAACATGAACAATCTTTTCAAATATCATTTACCAAACAATTGGTATAGACAACTATAGGTATTAGGGAATTATATGATAACAAAATATTTCAAACTAATTAGTAATAGATTAATATGTTTTCGAAATTGTAAATTGATTTACTATATTATTATCAATATTACTATTGTCTAATGTATTGTCATTTTCATTAGAATAGAATGTTCCATTTATTGTTTTACCATTAATATCAATATTTAGAAAACCAAAATGATCGTTACTTTGTTTAGCAACAAAAGTTGCTTGTTCTTCATTTTCTGAATGGGAAAAAAATCTTAATAATATTCAATTTAAAAATATCAAAAATAAGAGCCTATCCCAAAAATAGATAGGAATATAGCTCTTTAGTTTCTTTATCACAATAGTAATAATTGAATAATAATAACAAGACAAAACGTGATGTTAGAACAATTACATTTATTCCAGATGATCTGTGGAATGAAATTAAAAATATTTTACCAGATGAGAAACAGGAGAACACCATAGGTCGTCCAATTGTCCCATACAGAAAAGTAATTGATGGAATAATGTTTGTCCTAAGAACTGGATGTCAATGGAAAATGTTACCCAAAGAGTATGGTTCTGGTTCTACCTGTCATAGAAGATTTCAGGAATGGATGCAATTAGGTATATTTGAGAAATTATGGGCTAGACTGTTAAAAATATACGATGTTAAAAAAGGAATCAAATGGTCATGGCAATCTCTTGATAGTATATCTGTAAAATCACCTTTAGGGGGGAAATGACAGGCCATAACCCTACGGACAGGAGTAAATTAGGAAGCAAAAGACATATTCTAACCGATAAATATGGTATTCCACTATCTGTTATTATAACATCTGCAAATACTCACGATGTTACTGTTGCAATTGATACAGTTGATAGCATGGTTCTCAAAAGATCATCATCCCAACTAAATGATAGAAAGAAACAGAATCTATGTCTTGATAAAGCATATCATTCCAAAGAAGTGGAACAAGAAATTATCAATAGAGGATACATTCCACATATACGACACAGAAGAGAAGAAAAATTATTTCATAGAACACATCCTGCAAGAAGATGGGTTGTAGAGAGAACAAACTCATGGCATAACAGATTCAGGAAATTATTTACAAGGTATGAAAAAAAGGATGAGAACTATCTTGGTCTTGTACAGTTGGCAAATAGTTTAATTGTTTATAGGAGGATAATTTTGGGATAGGCTCTAATAAAGATGCGGATATAGAAATAAAAGTTAAAAATGGAAATTCAGACCAAGAAGGCGGTCAAGCAGTAATTTATTTTGATAATAAAGGATTTATCGATAATGTAGAAATTTCAGTTTCAAAATCATCTAATGGATTAAAATTAGATGGAACTATTATAGAACATATAACTAAACACGAAATTGGTCATGCACTTGGTTTGGGTCATTCACAATTTCCCAATTCTCTTATGTCTCCAACTGTAAATGAGACCGTTAAACAAATTTCTGCATGTGAAATAGATGCTGTAAAAGATGCCAATATTTGGAAATTTATCAATAATGAAAAAAAACCTAAAATGATAAAGCAAAATGCATATATATGTTTAAATTGAGATTAATTAGTCAGAAATTTCTAATTCAATGAAATACAATGCAATAAATGTAATCAATTTTTTTCAATATTTTTGAGATTAATTTGTGAATAAAAGTGTATTTATTTATATAGATAATAATCCTCGACTAAAGAGGCAAAAATGCCTCGCAACCCGACGGGTCCGTAGCTTTCTAGGGCCCACCACTTTTATACAATTGATTCACAGGATGCTAAATTTGATTATTATTAGATGGATTCTACAGAGCCGCTATTTCTTTCAAATTCATATATTTCATTTATGAAATTACCATAACAAAAGTTTTGTATATATATTGAATGTCCTATAATTATTGCAAAAGACACCATTCTTAAATAATATAATTTTTCCACTTACTCATGAGGTTTTAGACCAAGTTGAATCTGATGGAAAAAACAATGCATTTTGTATAGCATTTCAACAAGAAGCTTTAGAAACTTTAGCATCGTCTGTTAGATTTCTTCGATTTAGTTATGATACTCCGCGTCCTAATATTAAAATAGTTGTACATTGCTTTCTTAGCACAGGTAGAAATCCACTAGAGATAAAGATTAAAGCTGATACAAAAGAATTACATGTAAAAGGTAGTCTTACATTGGCTTTTTGGCAAGGAGCTACACTTTTAGCTACACTTTCTAATATTGTTTTTGAAATAAAAGTAAAACTGCATATGACAGAGGAAGAGCTTCAATTTACTACTGAAGAATTTATAAATTTTAGTTTTCCATCAAGCAGTTCTATATATTATTATATACCTAATAGCAAAACTATCTTAACTCAGGCATTTGAAACCATTTCTGAATTTGAACAATATGTTCAAAATGTTGGACTACAATTAAAAGATATTAGACCGATAAATTCAGCAGGGTTTGGTTCTATTATACCACTCATTATTGGAGCTATTAATACTAAAGATATTTGGCGTAATACATCTTGATATGATTTAAACTTTGTAGACTTTTACTATAGAAAATCTAGAATAAACAATCAAGAAATTGTAATAGTTACCAATTATAATAGTCGGGTAAAGGTCCTAATGGTGGTAGTTGATAATTTCTCTTATAGTTTTGATTTAATAAATAATTATTTCTCGTTTGTTTCAATTTCTCTATTTCTGCCTTAAGATTTGAATAGTTTTGATTCAAGTTAATAATATCATTAGCTGTTCTTAAAACATTTACAATATCCTTTCCATCTAAATTATTTCTTTTAATAAAATTAGCTATAGATAATAATGTCGGAATATCATATTGATAATCTTGATAAAAATCATAACATTCTTCCATTCTTTCTAATTTCAAAAATTGAAACCATAATTTAACTACTTTTCTAGCTGGAATCTCTAAATCAATTGCAACATCAGTAAGTTTTTTACCATCACGAAATAGTTTAAAAGCTTGAGTACTTATAGGAGATTTTTTTGGTTGACTTGATTGGTTACTTTCTTCTCTTTTAACTTATAATTCTTTTTTTCTCTCATATGCTTTGATTATCTGTGATATAGAGGTAAATGACATACGGAGTTCTTTGGCGATTTCTCTTATTGTCTTACCTGCTAAATGTAATTCTATTACTCTTTTCTCTTTTTCGTATTTATTTAAAGAAAAAGGTTGAGACATTTTCTATAATATCTCCTAAAAAAGTAGTTATTAAATACTATCATCATTGTTATCAATTGTTATTTTATGTTATCAATTGGTTACTACTGTTATTCTCTAGATTAATCACTCGTCAAAAATTTTACAAATAGGTACTACATATAAAAAAATTTTTGTCATTATTTTTCACTAGAATAATTATTTTTTATTAATTACTTTATACTAAATTGTTATATTCTAACGGATGTAATTCAAAAATTAAAAAGAACTTAAATAAATCGTTGCTGCTTATTTAGCTAGAAATGAACTACTTAATAATTGTAGTAGTATTAGGTATAGTATCTCTTTTCTTGGCAAATCCTCTCTTGTTACAAACACAAAACTTATATGAAAAAGACATTTTTGGACAGGGATATAATGTTGTAGAGTTAAAGGATTCAAAAGAAGCTACAGAAGAGGAAGAAGAGGCAATGGAAGAGGCAGAAGAGGATGATTAATAGCGGTTGATATTAAATAATAATATTTTTAATTTCCTTGTTTTTAAAATCATATATAACTATAAAATATAAATAACATCTTACAAGCCTAATATCTAAATAATTATTCTGAAAATTTCTGTCTTCATTTATTGGTAAAAATATAAATTATTTTAATATAAGATACTAAAAAGCTATGTAACAAATTAACCTAATAATGAATTATAATTTTTAATAACTAAGTTTTCAAAAGCTATTTGCTAACATTATGAATTTATATTTTAACTGTTACAATTTAGAGTAAGTTACGCTAAGTCAATTACTCAACCAACCTTCAAGCCTATTCTTACGTAATTATCAAAAGTGAGCGATTAAAATGATTTGGAAAAAGTGGAATCTATCTTGTTTGACATCAGTAACTAGAGTATTAAATAATGCTGTATTTGCAAATTTAGATTCTGTCAATACATCTGTGCAACATACAAAAGAGAATGTAAAGGAGTCTATCAAAAATCGGAGTTAATACTGTAAAAACTTTCCAACAAGTTTCAAGCGATAATATTCATAAAACAACAACAAGTTCTTCTAGTGCCTAATTACAGCACAGAATAAACAAGGATATTAACTACATCGTCTAAATATATGTCAAGAGGTTCTGTTTGGAGTTCTTTGGACTGAAAAACCAAACTAGAGAACATGTAGCTCATGAGCCTCAATGAACCTCTTCCTTTTGTTACTTTAATAGCCTACTATATCTATAAGGACTTAAATTTTACATTATTAAATTAAGTTATTAATGATAAAAGCTAAATACTATGTATAGAGCCATACTACCTGGATGATTCTACACCCATGAATTATCTAGAAATGTAGATGAACTGCCTCCCGCTGGGAAGATGAATCTGATAATGTATTTTGTAGGATAGATATTATAACAAAAAAATGAGAGTATTATCAATATAGAATATTTTTCTAAATATTATTCTTGAAATTTTTTACATATACAAATGTAAAATTTTTTATAAACTGAAAGTATGTGAATTACAATACCTATTGAAATGAATATGGAGTCCTCAATTCAATTCTCTATAATTTATATATACTTTGCAGATAATGTTAATTATCACTATATCCATGTCATCCACTTGTCATTTAACAAATATTCCATCAAATGAACATATAATGTTGCTATACCGCAGCGATGATGAGCGTAATAACGCAGCTGTAAATTACATTAATAATGGATTAAAAAGTGGATATCATTGCATTTATGCATCTATCAACGCATATGATAGTAAAAGTAGCTCGAATATTTCAAATTTATCCTCTAATATAGATAATTATAAAGAGAATATTGAAAGAGATGAATTACGGATTGTTGATTTTAAACCTTATTACGAGTCAGCACTTAATGTCGATTTTCGTCCTTTTAAAAAGCTAAAGAAAGAATTGGAAGAAACTCTGAATCATCGCAAGTCTGAAGGCAAAAAAGATGCAATACTAGTATTTGCAGATGCAGCATGCTTTTTATCACATAATAAACATTTTGAAGAATGTGAAATATTAGAATGGTGGTGGAATGAAACTACTACTGAGTGGAGGCAAAATAATCAAAATATTACTGTAGTATGTCCTCATCCTGGACTAGTCCTTAACGACCCTTTATTGTCTGATACCAAAGGCCACCTAAATGGAACGCATACAATAACGATTGATTTAAACCAATCAACAGCAGAAAACCAAAAGAGAAAAAGTAAGCGAATCCTAATAGCCGAACCGGAACCAGATATTCGGGTTCTTTACTCTCTTTTTACAAAACAGTATGGTTTTTCAATATCGGATGTTAGTATAGTAGAAAGTGGATACAAATGTTTAGAAATTTTACTTTCTAATACAGCAGAAGAAGACGACAACAACAACAATTATGATATCGTTATACTAGATACCCATCTTCCTGACATTTCAGGCTTTGAAGTTGCAAGAAAGATTCGTGATAGATTACCACATAAAAAAATAATATTAACTACAACGTACACATCAGATAATATAAACAATATGCTAGATTCAATTGGAATAAAAAGTGAAGATGTAATTTTAAAGCCTTTTAACTTTTCTGAATTATTTTCTATTTTAAAAGAACCAAGAATTTCATCCAACTAAGATTAACCATCAAAAGAGTTATCATTTAACATATATTAAATAAGTTTCTAATAATAAAAGCTAAATAGTATGTAATAGAACCCACTACATGGAAGGCTATACTCCCGACGCGCCAGTATTTTTCTCGGAATCATTATATTTGATAGTAAATTAAGCAGTATTTTGATACAATTTATAGTTCAAAAAACCCAAAAAAAATAAATCGTCGACGATAAATTTTAATTAATAAATTAAATTTTAAGGTTATTCTTTTTTTAAAGTAAGAATTGTTGCCAATACCATTTTTGTAACTGAAGTTAAATAATTCCAATTTATTAAATCTGGTGTATCGGTTGCAGAATGATAATCTATATATGTAGAATCAGATGAATAAAACTAGAATAGAAAAAGTTAAAAGAATACGATATAAGTGTCACTTATATGAAAAAATTAGTTCTTAGAATAAGTCTTTTTACTTTGTTTTTATTATTATTTCTGGTAAACCCTGCTAATAATATAATATCAATTAGTGGAGAAAATTCCAATAATGCTGCCTTTGTAAATAATGATAATGATACTAGTCTAGATGTTTCTAACCTAGTTTATGACATCGATTCAAATCCTTTTAATGTTTCTTATGCAGATTGGACAGAGAAGTGGTGGCAATGGACATATTCTATTCCTTGGGATAATAATCCCTCATACGATGATACTGGAAAATATTGTAGTGAAAGTCAAATTGGACCGGTTTGGTTTCTAACATTAGCTTATGAACATCCAGTTATCCGTTCATGTGATATTCCTGAAAATACTGCTTTGCTTATAACTCTATTAAATTCTGAATGCTCTTATGTAGAATTTCCCTTATTAAAAACTGAAGAAGAACTAAGAGAATGTGCTAAACATATGCAAGACCTTGTAGTTGGAGGAAATGCTTCGCTTAATAAAATACCTATACCAAATTTAGAAAGTTATCGTGTCCAGACTGACATATTTAATTTTACTTTACCAGAAAATAATATTCTAAATTTAAAACCTCAGACTACACAGGCTGTTGCAGATGGTAATTGGTTATTCTTTAAACCACTTCCTGTTGGCACATATGAATTAAAAGTAAAGGGTGATATTAATGCAACTTCTACAATAGTGATTAATGGGAATGAATATAACGGACCTGTTGGATGGAACTATACTACTACCTACATTTTAAATGTAAAATAGTAAAATTTAAGTTTCCAATAAAAAAAGCTAAATACAATTTATTGGCTGAAATCCTTACCGTTTTCACAAATAGATAGGATAATACTGAATAAAACACTATCATCAATAGAATCTATAGATAACCAGATAGAAGTAGTATCTAAAGAGATAGCAAAATATGCATGGCAAGACAGTTAAGACGTAAAGATACTTCTCAGTATGACAGGAATAGACATATTTTCTGCAATGCTAATATCAACGGAGATAGTTGATATCCAAAGATTTGCAACACCATGGAAACTAGTTAGTTATGCAGGATTATCACCATCAACGAGAGAATCATCTGGAAAGACAAAAACAGGTAGAATAACCAAACAGGGATCACCATTGCTGAGATGGAAACTAGTACAGTGTTCATTATCCAATAGATAATTAGACAATAACAACAATACGATGACTTCTAAGAGGACACGGATGCATTATATAGCGGAGGCTATTGTCGACAATGTTTAATAGATAGAAAGACATAACAAAATGAGGCTAAACAGGATAGAAAAGATAACCAGCATACAGGTAGATTTTCATGGATGTTAAGATAAGGATATAGTTGACATTATTTTCTAGTTATATATTATGTTTTTTGCTCACTTTTTACAGATTTTTTTCAATTTAATTTGTGAATTTCCCTTATCTTAACAGAGCTAATCTTCTTTACAAATTAAAAAAAAGATTTATAGTTTTCGTCCTATCCAAATATATGGTAATAGATACTATTAGAACAATTAAGCTTTTAGGCAAATGGTCAGCTAATCGTTTTATAGGTAAAAAACGCCCTCTAATTGCTGTGTTTAGCTTAACCCATTATTGCAATTTTTATTGTCCTATGTGCCCTTTTGGTGATTCTGATAAAATTAATCAATTTAAATTTGCAAAGAAAAATGATCTTTCAACTTCGGAATGGAAAAGTATTTTTGACAAAGTATCAAAATACTGTATCTGGTCTATTATAGAAGGAGGAGAGCCTACTAGTAGACCTGACTTCATGGAATTAGTTACCTATTTACATACTTTAAATATGCCTATAACCTTGATTACAAATTGTTCATTATTAGATACTATCGATCTAAAAGAATTAAAAAAATATATTCAATTCATTACCTGTAGTATAGATTCTGTTTATGAAAAATCCTATTGTAAAATACGAGGAGTTTCAAGAGATACTTATGATAAAGTAATGAAAAATCTTTTACTCTTAAATGAAAACAATATTCCTCATTATTTTAACTCTGTAATTACAAAATATAATACTGAGGAATTTATTAATCAAAGCTACTTTGATAAGGCACAAGAATTAGGATCTAATGCAGTATCTTTTACATTTGTAGAAGATAGATCTGATGTTGACTATTCTTTATTACCAGATAGGAAAACTATGATTGCTGTATGTGAAAGTATAATTGATTATGGCAAAAGACATACTCATCCTAAAATAATGATACCACTAGAATATTTTCAACAAATTATTGACCATGGAAAGGGACTATATGATGAATGTGGTGTTTGGAAAAGTATATTTATAAATGGAAATGGAACCGTACTTGTTCCTTGTTGGAAATATAATTCTCCAGAAAATACATATAACCTATTGGAACAGAGCATAGATGAAATATGGGAATCTCCCAAATGGGATATTGCTAAAACATGTCATGATTGTCAGGTACTTGGTTGTATATGGTATTCTTCTCAACCTGTTACCACCTTTGCCAAAAACTATATGAGAGGTTTGTCAAATATAATTGCTCAACAAAAACCAGATATTCTAGACAAAGAAAATAATATGTGCGATAATTAATTATATTTGAAATGGGATACGCCCAATAAATGGCCTATCCCATTGTGATGACTCGGCTGGGATTTAATCACACTGGTGAACAAGCGAATAATATATCTCTACATTAGACTCCTCTTTTAGAACCGCTATCGGTATTACTCCCGACGGGCCCGTAGTTTTCTTGGGTTCATCTACTTTATCTATTAAATAAAGAAATAAATCTACCATAACTGCACCAAATCATATCTATATTTTTTTAATTGAGGAACATTTAGAAACGTCAAATAAGGCTCATTTCTTAAATTTATAAATAATTCCATGAACAGTAATAATAATGAGTTCAAATCCCATTTCATCAATGTGTTAATTTTTGATTTTTGATTCTAGTCAAAAAAATTACTCTTACAACAATCCCCCAACTATACCTCACATTTGAAAATCCCTAAAGTATTAATGCTCACAACTTCCAAACCTTATATACTTCATCTATAACAATAGGATATTGAAAGTACTATTAATATTATCCATAATCTTTTCTCTTTACTCTTTATCTTTCATATTATTTGGTAACAATTTTACAATTTATGCTCAACAAGACTTGGAGACAACAACATTTAGAGACTTGGTGATAGATTTAGGCAATGGTGTAAAGACCAATGCACAACTGACTATTCCTGCAGTTGGAAACGGACCATTTCCTGGTGTTCTTTTGATAACTGGTTCTGGTGGAGAGGATATGAATTCATCTGCAATTTTTATTCGTATTGATAATGCAACAGGTACAAAGATATACCCACCAACTCCATTCTTTCAAATAGCAGACTATCTATCAGATCGCGGATTTGTTACACTTAGATATGATAAAAGGGGAATAGGAGAAAATCATACAATTGTTGATAGCAACGTATGGGGCAACATGACAATTAATGAATTGGTACAGGATGCAAATAAAGCACTATCGGTCTTAATGAAACAACCAGAGGTTGATCCTAATAGAATAACAGTCTTGGGTCACAGTGAAGGTACAGTCATATCACCAAGGGTTGCAATTGACAATCCTGGCAAAGTAAAGAATATTGTACTTATTGGTGCAGCAGCCCAGAATATTAGTGATATCCTAAACTATCAATTGGTACGGCTACCTCTGATATATGCTAAACAAGTGCTGGATAAAAATAATGATGGATTAATTTCAATTCAGAATGCATCAAAAGATCCAACCTTCCAAGGTCTAATAAATGGAAATCTTAGCTTCATTCTTTCGAAGCTTGAAAATAGTACCCTATCTCCAAAACCAGAACATAACAGTAACAATGGTACTTACTTAAATATCGAAACAGAACTTAAACCCGTATTGATAAAATTATGGAAATTATACCCTTTTCCCCCTCCCTCTCCGTCTCCATTGTATTCTCTATTGGTGTCATCCCCTAAATGTATGAGCTTAGAAGGGTGTCCGATGTGGCTGAATTCATTTATTGCTTTCGCACCAAATTTAAATACTATTAGCAAAGTTCCTTCAAATACTAGTATTCTTATACTCAATGGAGAAAACGATACACAAACTCCAGTTGAACAGGCTATGTTATTACAGCAAAAACTAACAGATGTAAGACATCCTGATCATATGCTAATCACATATCAAAATCTTGGACACGAATTTTATCCATCGTCCCAATGGCAAACTCAACACGGTCCAATACCACAATATGTCTTGGCAGATATTTATTCATGGCTTGAATCTCATAATGGGTTTACACCTATGACTACTTTTAGCTCATCCTCCTATACATCAAACACTACTAAAATAAATAAATAAATAAAGCTAAATTCTCAAATTTATTTTTGTGCGTTCTTCAAGAAAAGTTCTAATAATAAAAGATAAATACAATCTTTTATTTGAAAATGGGTTGAAGAAATATGTTGGTGCAGAAAAAAAATGAGATAGGTCATCCTAATCATATATCCAACTCAGGACACAATCATTTTTTCCTTAACATAATAAAAACTCAACATATTCAATAAATCAATATGTCTAAGTAATCTTTATTCATTGCTTAAATGAATTTCTTGGTTTGCATCTTTTTCCATTAAATAGTTACCTTAGAAACATCCCTAGTATTGTTTATCTTTTGATATATTATAGGTGATTTATAAGGTATAAAGTTAAATAGTAAGTAAATGTTACTAAACAAGAAACAACAAAATGTATTATTCACAAAAAATTAAAGGAAATAAAACTTCAATTTTCATCATTATCTTCATGTTTATAATGATTATTCCTACTACTGCTATTATTATGTTGACTACTACTACCAATCCTGTTTATGGTCAGCAAGATAAGACAAGTTTCAATGCAACAGATTCATCAAACATACAAAGTATTCCAGCAAAAAAAGTTCACGTAGGGGATATTGAAATTGCATACAAAATGTTGGGAAAAGGTAACCCTATCTTACTTTTCAATGGCGCTTCTGATGGCATGGGTGGCTGGGACCCGTCTTTCCAAGGAGTCTTTCTTCAAATCACACAGTAATTGCGTTTGATAGTCGTGGACTTGGAAATACAACAATGGGTTCCAAACCATATTCTATGCAGCAACTTGCAAACGATGCAGCTGGTTTGCTTGATGCTCTGAAAATATCAAAAGCAGATGTTCTTGGATATTCTCTTGGATCATTTATAGCCCAAAAGTTTACAATAATGTATCCAGATAAGGTTGACACTCTTACACTTGTAGCTTCATCATGTGGCGGAAAAGATCATACACCTAAACCACCTGAATTTCTAAAATTGATGTCTGAAGTGGTAAACAAATCTCTAAATAATGTTTCTACCTCTCAGGAGGAGATGAAAGCGTTTGTAACTGCTTCATTAGGATCTGGATGGATTAAACTGCATCCTGAATCCATTGAGAACATTCCAACTATGCAGGAAGCGAAGCCTGGGCTTTCCCTTGAAGCAATGAATAATCAGAATAACGCAGGACAGGAGTGGGAGGCAACCAACTGGAGTGGTGCTTGTGATGAGCTTGCGAAATTAGCCAAACCTACTTTGGTCATAACTGGAACCGATGATAATATGTACATGCTGCATGTTAATTCTTTAAAGATTGTAGAAAAAATTCCGGTAGCCTGGCTTGTACAGATCAAAAATGCTGGTCATGCAGTAATGGATCAATATCCGGAAGAGATTGGTAAGATATTAAATACATTTTTATCCACTACAGCCCAATCCAACTAATGCAATTAGTATGATCTAGTAATAGTAGGATAAGTTGTTAGTTGTCTTCTTGGAGTCAATAAGTAAATTAGATTCAATAATAAAAGAACCAAGTATCCTTTATGGGTTCGATTCCCATCCTTCCATATTGCTCATAAATATATCTTATTGATATACGTAATTTGATAAGATTATGGTTAGGTGTTGTACTTACATACATAGGTTACAATTTCATTTACTGACATAGGTAACACTTTCTAGTTCTGCTAGGAAGTGTATAAAAAATAGAATTACAAACAAAATTTAATCTGATTCATGAAAAAGAATGGACTGGAGATACAGTAACCGACATTTTCTTAACTCAGATATCATATATCTAGAAAGAATTAGATTCTTTAGTTTTTCTTAATTTTTATTATTTATACATTGTTATTAATATTTTTAGTAAAGTAGTAGAAAAATAATAAATATATATGTAAATAACATCTATATTTATAATGCCTAGAGATTTAAAATCTGTCTTCGAAAGTATAGATGAGATAAAAAATAAAGCTGCAGAGGTAATTCTTAAAAAAAAGGGAGAAGAAAATATGGTTGATGTAGAAACTGGAAAGGTAACTATTCCTAATATCAAACACTTTTACAATGATACATAAAAAATTAATCATAACAGAAGATGCAATTAATAGTATAGTTAATGAAAGTAACAGACATGAAAAAGTCGAAACAGGTGGATTACTTTTCGGTAAGATCATAGGAGAATGCATCATAATAGTAAATATAATACATTTATCAACTAATGCAAAGAGAACACAAGTCTATTTTGAAATGGATGAGGACTTGGCAATAAATATTACCAAACAAATGGAAAAAAATAATCTTGCTTATCTAGGAAATTGGCATAAACATTTAGGATATGGAGGACCAAGTAATGGTGATGATAAACAAGCAGAGTTATTTCTTATACAGAATAGTCATAAACGAAATTATTTATCCTTAATCATAGATTTTTGTAATAATAATTATAACCTAATAGCAACGAATTATTATTTTGATAAAGATGAATTTATCAAAAAGGATCTTGAGATTCAGAAAATAATAGACATACAAGAATTAGATAAAATTTTAAAGGGGCAAAAAATAAACATTACTAATTACATTGAAAACCTATCAAGAAAGATAGAAGACCATACTGGTAAAAAATTTACCTATTTACAACCCAATAAATCACATAATTATAAATTAACTTATGAGGAAAGATATGATTGTTCAGATTACGAATCTATTTTACATAACAAATTTATATACTCTATATTTATTAATTTTCCAAATATTAAGTTATCTTTTACTGATAAGATTAGTATTGGAGTTACTTTAGACTATAAACATTCAAAGATATTGGAAGAAATTTCATTTTCAGATATTTTTTTTAATAAAGTAGAAATATTACCTAAAATACAAAACATGTTAGATAAATCACCACACTATATTGAATTACTATCTTCACATTTAGAAAATAATACCAAAAATGATAACTTAAAAAGTATAATAAAAAGAGTATTTACAGCTTTAAAAACTCTTTCTGTATTTAATTTGAATTCACAGGAGAAAAAAATTAAAAATGTCAAATATGAAAAACCATAAATTAATACTGACTAGAGATAGAACAAAAATAAAAACAGTATTTATTGTAATATTTCCAGAAGTAAAACAAATTTTATTAGACAAGAAATTTCAAAACAATGAAAGATCCATATTCTCTGTTACTGGTTCCATCATTGATGAATCAACCTATCAAATACGAAATATTAATTCTATCACCATCAGCAACAATAACAAAACACAATATCAATTACCTAATTTAGGAAATATTATACTCACAAAGTCAAATTTAATTTTTAATATATCAAATATTCCACAATTTGAAATATCTATAAAAGAATTAAAAGAAGAAAGATCTTTAAAAAATTTTTTCAAAGATATTAGTAACAACATATACGAAATTTTTGTTATTATACAAGACTTTTCTAATTTATATATTAGAATTGACACGCCCGACTATCCATTAGGAATAATCAATAAAAAAAATGTTGCTATAATAGGTTTAGGTTCTGGTGGATCATTAATAGCATTACATCTAGCTAAGAGCGGTATAGGAAAATTAACGCTGATAGACGGTGATGTTTTAATGGATCATAATATAGTTAGGCATATTTGTTCCTTACAAGATGTTGGAAGATATAAAACATTAGCAGTTAAAGATCATATTCTAGAAAGAGTTCCTACAATTGAGATTACAACAGTTGAAAAACCTTTTTCTAGAGAAAATAAAAACATAGAAAACTTCTTTGATTCTTTATTGTCTAAAGTTGATCTTATAGTTTCAGCTACAGGAGATAATCTCATGAACGAAACCATTAATGAATTTGGTTACAAAAGAAATCTACCAATTATATTTGCAGGTGCCTTTGAAAAAATTATTGGAGGAATAATTATAAGAATTGACCCACGTAAAAAATCTATATGCTATAGATGTATATATAAGAAGTATGGTGATGATACACTATTTCAAAAGCCACAAATAATAGATAAAAATTACATTCAAAATTATGGAAGAGATGTAAAAGATATGTTAACTCAACCAGGTCTTGGAATAGATATTGATCTTATAACACTACCAACGGTAAAATTTATTTTAAGTACTTTATTAGGAGAAAAGGATATTGACCAATCTTTCAAAGCTGATATTTATTATTGGTTTAATAAGAATTTACCAAATCGTAAAGCTGAAACGTTTGTTCTATATCAGGAAGACCGTATATTACAAAAAATACCCGACTGCGAAATATGTTCAAAAATTAGTTCAAAAGTTGATTAACTTGGAAGAATCACTTGATGTATTAGGAAACGGTACTAGGAGTATACAATATGAAGCAAATGAGATAGATGGAGCATTCAAATTGAATAGTGCATGGAAATTTCATATGATGGATAATGGTAATATTGGATTAGTACTTGAACTACCTGTAACCCAACTTCAAATTGAAGGAAGCTATCAAAAAACATGCTTTACTTTTCTAATAGAGTATGTACAGGATTATCCTTTGTTTCCTCCTAAAGTACATTTAATAGAACCTGACCTTGATCCAACACAAACCCCCCATATGTTCATAGACAATACTATATGTTATCTAAAACCTGATGAAGATTGGTCAACTGACTATACCTCATACGATGTAGGATTAATGATAAAGTCTTGGATATTTGCTTATATGAAATGGAAACAGAGAGGAATCTGGGGTTGGGGAGAATATCAAGAACCACAACCTGAAGCTACATAAGAGTCGCCATTTTATCTAATCCCATTAACGGGGGTTGTTGCTTAATTCAGTTTAACAGATGGTAAATAGAATTTCATGATTTTGTTTTAGCTTAGAAAGGGTATGTTCCCTTGTGAGTACCAAACACAAGAGGAAGGATAGTTACTGGTTGTATTACCATCTAGCACATACCCTAGAACGTGATACGGTTATTGAAAATATAGTTTATTTGGTCAAGGAAAATCCCCCTCCTGCATGTTCAAAGAATGTCAAAAGAAGAGGAAGAGGAGGAGAAGAAAACCAGTACACTCATGGGAGAAACTTGTGTGTATCTGTATTTTGATGGTTGTATTTGGTTTGACTTATCGTGATATGCAGAATACAGTACCATCATTGAATTTACCATGGAATAACGATGAACCATATCCAGACCATACTTGGATAGCACGTACATTCAAAAAGATACCGTTAAAGTATCTTGAAGATATTCTAACCAGGTCAGCCTATTTGTGTCTGAAAGAATACAGATGTAAAAAAGAAGAAGGACTATTGCTGCTGGCTTCAGATAGCACCGGTATAGAAACAGACAGATACGATTATGAAGTACGACCAGTCAAGAGAAGGAAGAAATTTGAATTAATAAGGGTAAAACAGTATCTGAAATGGCATATAATAGCTGTACTTGACCATCTTGTGATACTGAGTGTATAAGAACAACGAACAAGAATACACATGACTCCCAGGTACTCAGAACAATGTTAAACAGACTGAAGAAATGTGGTGTAATTGTAGACCTTCTGGCAGGATCTACATTCAATGCTGACAGTGGCTACGATGGTGAAAACAACTACAAGTCAATCTTTATGATGAATATGTTTCCAAATATTAGGCAGAGGATAAATGCTAGGAACAAAGGTAGGAACAGGAAGTACAGAAAGAAGGCTTCAGAGATATTTAACAGTCATGTATACAAACACATAAGTTCATTATGTAAACTGTTTCTAGTTATAGTGCCATGAGAGTTATTGTAATTACATGTCCAATCAGATACTGCTTTTCCAATATCAGATTCATTTCTAAATGTAGAATTATTGATTGCTTTTCTCTGTAACCACATCCATCTAACCTCTATAAGGTTCAGTTCTGGAGATCTGGTAGGTTGAAATACAAGAACTATTCGTGGATAGTTACGTACTATTGCATTTCTTGTCTTTTTTGACCTATGTATAGATGCATTATCTAACACAACAAATATTGTTTTGATGCTAGAATCATATCTGGAATCAACTCTTTTTATAAAATCTATAAACTGGTCCTGGTCTTGTTTCTGTATAGCAGTGTGTATACATTTGGTCATTTGTATAATCATAGACACCAAATGTATTGAGAATTCCTTTTACTTTCTGTGCTTTTTCTATCTTGGACTGTGTGGAACACCATGATGGACCGCCATATGTCTTTGCTGCTATAGGTCCTTTCTCATCTTGATACAACAGTACTGAATCAGGAGGTGTGTTATACCTTAATTCTTCAATCCTATTTTTTTTAATTCGTATTCAGGATCTCTGCTTTTACCCAGTATCGTCTTTGAATTCCTCCACTCTATACCATGCTTTACCAAGACATTCTTTATCTCAGTATGACTGATACTCTCTCTACCAACTTCTTTTCTTCCATTATGTATCCTGCAAGTACACGTAACGACCATGTAGAGAATTTCAGTCTGTACTTTCGTGGATCATTAGATGCTATCTCTACACAATCTTTCTTTCTATATCTTCTGTAATCTTGTTAGCATTTCGTATATATTTTCTAGATACAATACCATCAATACCTTTTTCATTGAATCTGTGTATCCATTTTCTAATATTATTATCGTGATGATTTGTAATTCTTCTTATCTCAGGTACTGTGTGTATCCTTCATCCCTGAGCAAGATCATTCTTGCACGATAACCTGATTCTGCATCGTTATCGAGCAACCAATGAAGGTCATTCATCTCCTCTGTACTTATTTCTCTGAGGTAGATATTCCACACAGTATATGTGTTATGTTATGGTTAGCTAAAGCTATTGTTATAAAATTCATTTGTCAAATTAATTACTATTATTTTACAAGAATCACTAGATGGAATATTACAATGCTGTTAACATACTCCGTATGAGAGTGAGGCTCTGACTGAACCAATATCCGAGCGGCTATACTACTGCCTCATAAAGAAGGCGAATGTAGAGATGTGTGATTTCTTAGATATTTGTTAAGTGTATAATATAGCATTGGCTATGCCCGTAACATCCATGGTTAGTCTCACAAGAGTATCAACAACCGAGCGAATGAATGGGCTATCTATCTTTAGCGGCTTCTCTAATTGTGCTTAGCGCATGTATAGCTGGTTGCTGCATAACGCCAATAAATATAAAAAAAATTGAGGAGATGATAAAAAAATAACTCAAACTAGTCATATATTAGGTCTAGGAATAGATATAAGCAAAAGCAAAGCAAATATCTGTCTAAAAGAAGATTCAAAAGTACTGGAAAACTTTATTGTGACTAATGATGAAGAAGGTATTACCACACTTATCAACAAACTTGAGAAATATATCAATATCAATATCAACAACAAAAAAGAACAAGAAGAAAACTGTTTGATAATAAAAACAGCAATAGAATCAACTGGTAATCTGTGGATCAATATGTATGAAGCATTGGAACGACAGAAAGGAATAGATATTTCTCTTGCTAATCCATTAAAGACCAAAGCAATAGCAGAAGCAAAGATAAAGTATGATAAGTTAGATGCATCAATTCTTGCTGACCTGGCAAGAGCAGATCTAATCTCAAAGTGTTATGTTCCAGATAAAGAGATTAGGGATATAAGATCCCTTGTAAGACATAGAATAGATCTTTCTCGTAGAAGAACACAACTCAAAAACAAAGTACATAATCTACTTGATAAATATATGCTAAAATACAAAGGCGACATATTTAGTAAGATTGGACTTCAATGGCTTCTTGCTCAATTCTGATACCAGGTTGAGTATAGTAGATAAACAAATATTAAATTCCTATCTAAAGGAAATATCTACAATAAACGAACTGATTTCTGATGTAGAGAAAGAAATGGCTAATCTAGCCATCAATGATCGCAGAGTTGAATTGCTACTTGGTTTTACTGGAATTGATTATTATCTTTTTTAATCAAAATTACGAAAATCATATGTGCATTACTTTTAATTTCTGAAATAGGAGATATAACAAGATTCAGTAACCCCAAGAAATTGGTATCATGGGTAGGTCTCACTCCATCGCTATATCAATCAGGAAACATAAGTAGGACTGGTAGAATAACAAAGCAAGGAAATAGTCGAATTAGATGGTATCTTGTAGAAGCATCTACAATGGCTGCTAGATATGATCCAAAGATGAAAACATTTTATGAGAGAATACTAAAGAAGAAAGGAAATCAGAAAGCAAGAGTTGCAGTAGCAAGAAAGATGCTTGTCAGTATCTATTATGTATTAACAAGGCATGAGCTGTATCATGGTCATAGAGAAGAGTTACAAATAACAAAGATTAAAAATATAAAAAGAATATCCACAAGATAGGCTGTTATGCCAAACGAGAGGCTTGTTACTATACTAAGTCAAGTGTCATCATAAATGTCATAATACCATCTTCCAAATCTCTTATCAAGATATTCTGATACTGCATCTTTTTGTTCTTCTATACTGGTATAAAATCTATTTGCACACACATCTGATTTTATACGTTGATTTACTTTTCTCTCATTTGGATTCAGGTATGGAGCCCTCTTTGGAAGATGTATTACAGTAAGCCAGCAGTCTTCTTTCTGTCCATTGATATATTCTCTTGTCATCTTGCTTTGGTGAAATGAAGCATTATCCCATCCATACAAGCACAATTCTTTTCCAACCATTATTTTGCATTACATGTATCTTGAGATTCTCAAGATGGTGTATCGCATTGGTAGAATTTGATCTGTCATATAGAAATCATACAATAGTTTCTGTTCAGGCCATAACATGAATACATACATCGAGAATTTCTTTCTCCCTCCAATATGCCTAATTTTTTGTTGTTGTTCACCTTCAAAACTCATTGACTTTCTTATACATGGTTTCTGTGTTACCATGGTTTCATCTTCAAACACCACCAGCATCACTTTCTTGTTTTTAAGAGAGACTGATGCTACTTGTTTTTGTAGTTCTTTACTTTTTCCCTCATCATAATCAGGTCCATCATCATGTTCAAGTTCCAGTTTTGGTCTTTTACATCTAATGCCCATATCCTTCTTCAGTATCCTTTGAAGATGTTTGAAACTTATTGATTGGGATATCAAACTCTTCTGTAAAAGACACTTTGCCAGTGACCTCAGACTCCAAGTGTTTCTAACATAAGCAAAAATAGTGGGATCGTTAAAAAGTACAGAAAGTATAGTCTCTCTCTGTTTTCATCTGTTATACGGGATTTTGTACTACGTGTTTTCTTTATTTCCAATCTACTAATTCCAGTATGGAGATATGCTGATATCCACATCTCTGGACTGACCTGATGCTGAGACATCATATTCCTTTGCTATATATATCTTCAAAAGTTCTACCATTGCTCTTCTGCTGGAGTATTGCCATTAATCTGCGATAATGTCTCTCTTATCTGTAGTAGTATTTTTCATCAATGATTTTAGACTGTTCTTCTGTCCGGTAGTGAGAGGTTGAGTTTAGTAGAACCACGGTACATATAATTATGGTATTCTAAATACCTTAAGCTTTACCTATTCAAGAATTTAGACCCGATAGTCAAAAAGACATGACATCCATCAGGACACTTGACTTAGTATGTGTATAAACGTTAAAACGTCTGTACATTGTGTTGGAAGTGCTTTGACAAATATGATTTACTTTAAAATATTATTAAAATGTCTGTGTACTGATGTAAAAAGTATAGATATTAGCTACTATCACTATCATTTTATAGACGATCAGTCGTCTCTATCACAATCACCATGTACGATATTGTTAACACTTTCCCCTCATATCACAATCACCGTATATGCGTTATCTCTATCACTCTTTCAATCCTATAATAGTTCGATTAAAACCTTTTGTCAGCATTGCTTTTCCCATAGGAGCTCCCTGCTTTCAATCCTATAATAGTTCGATTAAAACGCGGCGAGTGCGGAAGATTAACCTACAAACCAACTAAGTAAAATGTCTTGTTACATGTCATATCATTTAACTAAAATAACTAAATTCTTGAATATGTAGACGGAATGTTTGGATGATGGTGTTATGACATTCATAATGACACTTGACTTAGATACAAAGAATTGTATCCAATTATGTACATGTAATAGATTGCATTCATTTTCTTCCTTTTGAATACCTGGATAATAATCGTCAAAAGATTCAGTTCTGTCTTTGAAATATTGCATGACTCGTTCAATCAGGTTTGTCTCTAATGGAGAATGTAAATGGTGTTTCAATCCTAATACATTACATGCTTCTGGATACCATCTTCCACCCTCAGTATAAACTGTATGTTTTCCATATTTCTCAACTAATGATCTGATGAATTTTTCAGCAACAAACATATTTCTCTCCTCTGAAATGTAGATTCCAAGCACAGAGCTGTGAATCGGTTCAATACAAAACCATAACCAGTATTATTGATTACCAATCTGAATAACAATTTCATCGATAATGAATGCAGAAATTCTTTTCTTTTTATAGATTTGAGAAGAACCTAATCTCTGAATCCAGTTCCATACAGAAACATGACTTCTTTTTTCATCCTTAAAAATCACTAACGCTTTGGAGGTATTTCTTAGACTAAGACCAACCAAGAAAATATAGATAAAGAGAATACATTACTATAACTGTGGATGTTCTATTTCTTTCAAATAACCTAATACTCATAGATTGGAGATAAAACATCCATAGCTAAAACTATTTGGTTAAATTAACACATCCATTAAACCAGTTCATAAATATGCTTGGAATCTACATTTCAGTTGAAAGAAATATGTTTGTAGCAGAGAACTTCATTCATTCTAAGTTAAGTATCATATTTTAGGCCAACTACCCATGCATCTAAGATACCTTCTTACAGTACATAACAGATTATCTTCTTTTTCGTAGTTATAGTTTGCACATATGTCTTTCTTGAGATTCCTGTTTACTTTTGTTTCTACTGGATTCAGAAATGGTGCCCGTGTTGGTAGAAATAGTACAGTTAGCCAGTCGTCTGATTGTTTTTCTATAAACTGTTTAGTCTTTTTACTAACATGAAAAGATGCATTGTCTATTACAAGAATAAATCTCTTGATACTTCTCTTGAGTACATATCTTTTGATGCTGTTTAGATGGTTTATGAAATCATTACTGTTTCTTGTTTTGCTTGTTGTAAATTTTATTCCATTCATAGGATAAAGAAGTGTGATGAATACATTGACTTTATCATTAGATCCTTTATGGAGTATCTTTTGCTGTTCCCCTCTTCTCATATATGTTCTTGTTATGTATGGTTGTAGATGTAACCATGTTTCATCTTCAAATCCTAGTAGAATCTTTTTTTAAAAGAGCAGACGATATCTTCTTGTACCCTTCTATCTTTCCTTTCTTTTCCTCATAATCTATGCCTTTTTCCAGTTCAAGTTTTGGCTGTTTTTGTATACTATACCTAAATCATGAATTATCCTCCATCATGTTTGCATTGGACTGACATTCATTTCCAGTAGTGAGGAAAGATATGTGGCCAACAGCCTAATACTCCATGTATTTTTGAGATAGCCAAAAGTCTGGGGTGATTTGTTCAGTACTATGTCTTTTACCATCTCCTTGTTCTTGTCAGTAGATATTACTGGTTTTCTACCTCCATTCTTTCTCTTATTTCTTATTCCATCCAGAATCATATTTTCTGTAATTGTTAATCCAGTCATACACATTACGGTAATTGACACCAAGGTTTTTGGCTATTGTTCTATAAGGTACTCCTTCCATCTTTTGTTTTATGGCAGATGCTCTTCTGTATTCCTCTTTATCCTTAGTACTCTTCATGAATGAAAATAATTCCTTTTTCTGTACAGTAGATAATTCTAGTCTGACAGGGTTATTTGGCACATATTGATAGATTATATAACAAAGCTAAATCCATTTCTATATTTATGCTGAATGGATAGAACAATGTTGATAAAAGATTAGAGACTTAACTTAGCATATGATTTAGAATTTTAAGAAATCCTAATATTCTAGAAACATTACTATATTTCTTCTATGTCTAAAATTTATAACTCGACAAGTTCAAAAAATAATCTTAGTCCATTTACACAGTTAATATCAGATTTTAAAGGAAAAAATATTCCTGATGAACAAATCCAAGCGGATTACAATAATACCCTAAATTATCCTAATAATTATTTTGTAGCACCTGATAGCTGGCATGAATGCTTTTATACAACTTCAAGAAAAAACATGCTTTTACTAAGTAAAGGACTAGAAAATATTTTACGTATAAAACCACCATTTAATAAATTTGTATTAATATCTCTATTTCAAAGGATAAGTAATTTTAACTCTGTAGTAGAACAATATACTACTATTTCCCCATTATCAAAAAAAACATATTTAATAGGAGGAAAGGGGTTAGCTCAAGGGATAAATTTATCAAATGCTGAGATTATAGACTTTACTGATTCAGGGTTAGAAAATAATTGGGTTATTATCGCAATTGCCAATGATGAAGGATGTGCTTTAATTGCAGAAGAGTTTAAACCAGGCCGATATAGAGGATTCTTTACAACTAATAGAAATCTTACAAATAGATCTTTGAATATTGTAAGAGAATTATTAAATATTGAAATTGAGATTTGAAAATGATATATTATTAGTATTAGAATTCGAATTACCTCTTTTACTTGGTATTAGAATTTCAATTTTTATTATGTAATTGACAATTATTTTATTATTTTATAGATTTAAAAATCTATTTATTATGTTAAAGAATTTATTTACTATAACTATTAGAACAAAATCATGAAATGGTTTTACTTTGAAAGTCGTCCAATGTATCATCATCTTATGAATAGAAGTAAAGGGTTCAAATCTTATCCTATATATTTTAATTCTGTAATTAATATAATAGAAAAAAAATGATAAATCGCTTAGATATTAAATAGTCTTTAACGACTTATTTAGATTCTTATAATCTTTAAAGACATTATTATACCATAAATACCTAATAAGGCTACGGGTTCGAATCTGCTTCTATGTCCAACTCATTAGTCAAAGAGTTAGGTAAGAATTTTAATATTAGAATTAGAATATTTTGGTAGAAAAATTTTAGTAAATTATACTAAATATTGTAAAGTTTATATATCAATATTATAATGAATATCTTGCAATCAATATTTGAATAGTATAGGATCGTTATTACACGAGATTGACTATTTGAATATGAATGCCCAAAACACAAGTCTACTGCAGCATTAATTTAATTTGTTATTACACAATTGAATAGTTGAACTTAGTGGAATCATTGCATCTGGTAGATGTAAAAAATCGACCATTTGTGTGGATACCTTGTGTTGGAATCTTCTAAACATAAGGATAGATATGTTTTTTCAAGTTAAAGGTAATTAAGACTAATTATTGCTCTTTATATAGATTGAAAATTGTTTATATATATCCCTTTTTAAGAAGTCAGTTATTGAACTTTGAATCTATTTCTCCAAAAAAATTGGCTTTAATCTTCGGTATTGCAGCAGTTGCCATAATATTTGCTTTATTGGGATCCTCTGCAAAAAATCTTTTTAGTGGGAGTATGACAGAGGAAGCAATAGTAAAAATCAAGCAAGGAGGTAATTGTATAGTAGAGGGAGCAGATAAAATCCCACGAATGATAACCGATTGTTCTTATAATGTAAATGATACAATTCTGATAACTTTTAAAGCACAACAACCAACAATCGAAAAACATGAAATCAAACAATGATATATATATAATAATATTTATTTACAATAACATAAAAAATGACAAATCATTATTGGTAATAGAATTAATAAATAAATATTATAATTAATTGTACCAAATAGGAACATTATTGTCTAACTGAAACCAATCGAATATTGGTTACCCCAGCTAAATGGAAATAAAATTTATCAATTCATTTTAAAAAACCATTAAATCTTTTTAAAACAATAAAAATCTATTTAATACTTGGTATATTATACATATATCTATATAGTGTGAGAGTCATACTACGGCAATTGTATTTATTTTATTATTCTTTTTTTTCTCTCATTTTATGTTTATGTATTATAACATCACTTACTAAATTTTCCTTTGTTGATAATCAATTTTATGCTTTTGCTCATCTTCTTAATGCAACCAGAATACAAGAAATAACAGATAATAGTGATGGTATTAAAATTCAGTTTACTTATGAACCAGAAAAACCTATCATTGATACTTTTACAAAACTTTACTTTAGCGTTCAAGATTTAGAATGCAATCATATTAAAGATGTGAAAGCATCAGTCATAGTAACAAATGGACAACGACTTTTTAAGTTTCAAAATATAACTGCTACAGATGGAGATTTTAATGTAGAATATATTTTTCCTGATGATGGAACACATCAAGTCATTAAAAGGATTGATACAAAAACTAGTATAATTCCAGCATCATTTAGTGTATTTGTTCCACATCAAGCTCCTCCAAGTATGTTGAATCCATTTCCTCTTTCACCTGATGGAAAATACAGTTTAGGCATAATAGTAAGTATTATACTTGCAATAGTAATTCCGATAATAGCAGTCATATCATTGATTATTGTGATTAAAAAACGCTGATAAAATTTGAATCTTGATTATATTTTTAAAAAGGCCTTATTAGCGATATATGATTTACTTCATTTGCGAACTACAAAATTGTATCAAAAACAGTTGAATATCCTCTCTTTCAGTGCTAACCAATCAGATTGATATACTTTGGATGAGTATGAAAAAAAGAAAGGAGAATCCCAAGGAAAGGCCCACTAAGTTAAAAATACTGTAGAAAAGATCCTATTGTTTATAGTTATGCCTAAATTTTAATACTGTTTCTTGATCAAAGAAGGGACAATTTACAATATGTTTTCCTTGAAATACAGGTATTGTTTCTATTAATCCTTCTTTTTTCATTTCAATCAAATCTGCCATTGTCTGTAAAATTTTTGCTTGTTGTGGATCTTTCCATACTACAAAAGATATCCTCCACATTGGGCTGTAGTATTCATCTTCCAAATTTACTGGAGATATTGGAGGCTGAAAGCCTTGAGGACCTGTATCCCTAATTCCATTAACAAATTGATAAAAGTCCACTGCTACAGGAGTATATGCCAATAGTTCATCTTTGGGTGCATATACAATACCTCCTTGAGCAATATCATCTGTATTCGGTGTTGCATCTGTAACAAGCCAATATACTGTTTTTCCATCATGGCCATATCCTCTCATTGTAACCATTGTGACTACCATTTTTTCTGTATCAATGCTGGTCACCTGACCGCCAATGAAAGGAGTATTGTCATGTACAACCTTATCTTCTCTAATCTTAAGAGAGCCATCTTGCCATTTAATTGCAGGACTATTTATTACAAGATTTGGAGAAGTTGTATTTATTGTAATTTCACCAGCATTTTGTGCATTTACCAATTCTTTTATCGATTTTAATTCTCTTACTGATGAGGATGTTTTCCATTCAACTAGATTAACATGCTTTAATGGTGAATATTCTTTATCCCCTGGTTTTGCTTCTACAATTGTTGGCTGATAGTCAAAGTGTCCTTTACCATTGATTCCATTTGTAAATATGTATGCTTCTTCAGTAGCTTCAGGAGGTGTTTGTGCTAAAAGTTTTGTATAATGAATAGGAAAGTCAATGCTACTATTTGTTATCTGTAGAGCTAACCCATTATTTGAAGCATCAAATGTTACAAAATATATCTCATTCCCATTCTCATATCCTTTTTGCAATGGTATATCTATTGCAACCTTTGATAATGCTTGTCTCATTTGAGAATAGGGACCAATCATTTGAGTAATGTTAATTCCAGATAGGAACTCCTTTGCTGTTATATTAGTATTATTGATAGAAGGAGGTGAGACTACGGGAAGTGTTTGCAAAGATATCTTCTTAGAGACGAGTTGTGATTGAGATGGCGGTGAATGTAATTGAGCTAGAGCATCTTGAATATTGTATGCTTGATGTGATTGTGGTTTTAAAGGCATAGATGTTGCAATAAAAAGTAATGTAATAATAACAACGGCAAAATAAAATAAAGATGCCTTTTTACAATTACTTGTCTTGTTATTAGAAAATATTCTCACAGTTTTTATCAAATATTTAAAAATACCCAAGTATTTAAGAAAAGTGTTCTACATTCCAATGTTATGACTGATTTTATCTCTAATTGATATCTTGGCTCAAGATATTCTTACAGATTAGCAAACTTATTCAAATTAAGTATTTGCCGCCACCATTAAGAACGATATTCTGCTCTTTCAACAATATTAACGAGTAATTCAAGAAATATGAAATTCAAGTCTTTCAGGTAAAAGTAAAATCAACAACCAAAAATGAGAAAGTTATGAAGTGCTAGGAAAGAATTCTTTTGGTAAGACATAAATCTCCTAAAAAGTTAAGATGTGTATCTTCCTTCTTTCCTTTTTGTCATCATACTTTGCTTTACATCTTTTTCTTGCTACCATATCTTTTTGCTTTATTGTTATCATAACTAATTCAAATTTATTACTCTGTAGTATTTGATCTATTTTAAAGATGAATGCAACACAGAACCTCAAGAATGATCATATTACGATAAGAAGAGTTAAAGAGATTGCTCAAAAATGTTCAAACAAATTATATGCAAACCAAAATGTACCAATAGAGGATATAGAAATTATTTCTGTAATAATAGAAGAATTTGTAGATCATTTCCATCATGGAAAGGAAGAGAAAGCATATTTTCCAGATACAAAAGATAAGAATGGATTTGCAGAAGATGTTCGAAAATTCTTGATTGAACATGAATTGGGAAGAAGAATAGCAATTATGTTAAGAAGAGAATTAAATGAATGGAAAAGGAAGATGAAAGAAACATCACAGGAAACAAATAAACATGATACTATAATTCTGGAGCCAGTAGCCAGATTCTTAAAATCATACGCAGTATTTATCGATGATCATATCGGAAAAGAGAATAAATTCTTTGATCTAGTAGAAGAAAGAAATGTAATATCAAATAAGGAAGATGAAATGTTATTGAAGCATTATGAGATTTGCCAGAATCAAGCTGGGGGCGAAGCAAGAATGCAAGAAATGATAGTACTTATTGAATACTTGGAAGAAAGAGAATGGATGAAAAATAAATAAATAAATAATAAATGAAAAAAGTCTATAGGTAAATCATGAACACAAGATTAAGGCAGTATGGGGTATGATGTTGTTGCATTCTCTTTGGTTTTATAAAAATAGTTAGGAATAAAGATGATTATTATTGTGTCTGTCGTTTTTTTATTTCTTTAACTCAAATAATTCTCCTACAACTATTGTGGCAGGATATGTTACTTGTTCTTCGTTCATTGCATGGCTCTTAAGATCTGCAATAAATGATATTACATCTTGCCTATTCTCTTGCATAGCAGTATTTTCCAAGTTGCCTAATGCAGCAACTATTTGCTTATGCTCCTCAAGCATAGTAGGATATTCTTGCTTGAACTGTTGAGATATTTGTATTGCTTGACTTCTTGTCTCTTCAGTTAGTGTTCCATTAACATATGGTTGTAATGCTCCAAGTACTGGAATTGATAATTGTTCTTCTTTTTCAAAATGTGGCTGCATTATAGATTTTACTTGCTTTGCCATATTTGCTGTATCTCCTGAAGATGAGACTATTTTCTCTAATTTTTCATGTATTTCTTTATGTTCTTCTTCTAATGATGATGGTTTTACTAGTATTGTATTGTTGGACAATCCAGTATTACCACCAAAATCAGTGGTATTATTTGTTACTGCAAAAAATCCATTAATACTTGCAAAGGCGGTAGTGTTACTTAATATTGTATTTATGGATAAGACTGAGAGTATAGCAAATACTAAGAGTTTTTTTGTTAGATTCATTGTAAATGAATTATAAAGAAAATATATAAAAGGTATTATAATCTTGTTACTAAACTTGAGTACCGCAACATTAAATTTGAACCATTATAAAATATCATCTACTTTAGCCTTTAAACATAAACGCCTTCTACAATTACTTAACTAATACAACCCAGTGCTAGTATTAGAACCTAGAATATTCATTCTGACATGTTAATTAAGAAAATTGATCCTTTTCTTTTTCTTTTACTCATCTATTTACATTATGAAAGTAAAATACATAAACTGAAAAAAATGAGGTTATTGCTATAACTTTATTCCTTCCTTCTTTTCCTTTTTTAAAGAACGTGCTAGGAAAGCAAAAGCCAATCAGTAAACCTTTATTATTATTCTAATTTCTATGTTTATGGCACAATATAAAAAAAAATTTAGGAAATATCTTTTCCTATAATTTCTATCTTTTTATCCCCTTTTGGAATAAATAATGAGATTTCTTTTGTTGTGTCTTTTTGTTGTTGTTGTTGTTTTATTTCTTCAAATTTTGTTTTTACTCCATCTATCAAGACTGTAAATTTAGAACCTGTTACATTTCCTTTTTCTTCTTCTTCTATTTCAGTCATAGAATCTAAAATTGTTTTTGGTATTTTTATTTGTAAATTTCCTCCATCTGGTGATGTTACATGCATTGATAGAGTTTTATTTTCACTGTCTAAAATAGCAAATGATGTTAAATATGGAGAAATGATATTATTTTCTCCAACAGAAGAGGTCGCAACAGCAGCAGCAACAGTATCCATGGATACAGGACTTAATATTTGAACATCTTGACCATGTACTATAATGTTATCTACATACAAGATTGGAGGTTCTTTTGTTACTACAGGGATACTAATAGCATATGATTCTGGTCCCATAACAAAAAGATTATTAGAATATTTTATAGAAGCATATAACTTGTGGGAAACTGGATCAACAGCTATATCATTTGGTATTCTACCATCTAGTTGTATGACTGTCTCGATGTCATTGTTATTTCCGTCAATTTTTACGATTTTGTCAATATCATGAAATGATACATATATCTTATGTTCATTGGTATCTACTACTATTGATTGAGCTTCAAAACCAATAGGTATTTGCTTAATTACTTTTTTGTTTAAAATATCTACTACAGCAATATAGGGACTATTATGATGAGCAATATATGCAAGATGTTCACCATTATCTATACCAATACCCCAAGGAGAAATACCTGTATCTACTGTTCCTGTTATCTCATTTGTATCTGCTGAAATAAATGTCAACTTTTTGGAGGCAAAACTTGTTACCAAGACCTGATTGGTAATAGGGTCTACCTTTACATCCATAGGATGTGGAGAAACTTTTATTGTTTTTACTATTGCATCATTATTTTTGGTATCTATTACTAGTACCTCGTCAGTGTTATAGTTTGCGACATATAACATTTCATTATTAGGGTTATATTCAAGGGATGATCCTCCAGTAATCACTGTTGAAGTTACCAATACAGTATCTCCCAATCTCGTTGGAAATTGTATGGTAGAACCAGGAAGAGGAATTTTCTTTATCAACTCTTTTGTCGTAAGATCATATACTTCTATTTCGCCAGTTTGAAATGTAGCAACATATACTTTATTTTTATCAATAATACCTACAACATCAATTACACTATTTGTGGTATTGATAGTTCCTACTACATTATCAGAAACTGTACTAATAATAGATATTACTGGTTTGCCTAAATTTGATACAAACAATAATGGTTCAGCTAAAGAAATTTTCATAGGTCTTTCTGTTACAGCAATTTCTTTTACAATATGGTGTGCAAATGCGTTTTGAAATGGAAGAAGGAAAAAGGTATTTACTGCAAAAATTGCTATGATGATTGTGGATACTAAAATAATAAATGTTGCAGTAGTTTGTTTTATCATAGATATAAAGTATATTTTTAAGGTATTTTAATATAATGATTTAGATTGCTTACAATCTAAACTTATTCAATAAATAATAGGTTGTATAATAAATCTAGATGTTAAGAAAAGCCACATATCTATTACTCTTTTTTTTGAGCATGCTAGCAATAGCATCAACAACTATTGGAATTGGATTAATAGATACAGATGATAACAACAATAACAAAGTATTTGCACAAGAACAACAACAATCATCTAATGCTACAGATATGGTAATTAAAGCAGGACCACTGACTGCTGTAAGACATGTATTTGATGACCCTACTTTAAGAGTATGGCATTATTGTACTCCTCATCATAAGATAATGGCTGTATGTTCATTATTTGATACTAATCAAAAGAATGCTACCTTAATAGGAATAGAATATATGCTAACACCAGAAGATTATAAGAAACTTCCAGAAAGAGAAAAACCATACTGGCATTACCATGTAACAGAATTTGCTCCAAATAGAGCTGATCCTCACTTTCCTATGCTATCAGCAGAAGATGAGAAAAAGGTATTAAAAATGATTGAAAATTCATATGGTAAAGTGATTCTAGCTTGGGATCCTAATGATGAATTACCTGCATTCCCACCACAGGTTCCTATAGTCCAACACCCTGATATGGTCAATAAATCAGCAACACCTAACACTCATATTGGAAGCTTTAATCAGACGCTAGATTACTAAAGAGAAAATTAATAAAGATAATTTACAATAACCAATATCTTTTTTATAGTTGTATCTAACTTACAGATGAATTAAGTTTCTATTGTTCTAGACTATCTCCTTCTAATAAATTAAATTTAAAATATACTCTATTAATTCTTGAGCTTATTTTTTTCTAAATAAAGTATTATTGATATATTGTATTAATGATCCTCAATAATAATATTTAATATGGTTTTTTCTTTGTTTATGTCTGCTATAACTATTTATACCTACATACATATCACTGTAATTCTTATCAATAAAATCCTTCAAAATAATTGAATAATAAATCATTAATAAGTTTTCACACCTTAAGTTTTTAGAATTACATTTTTCATTAAAATAATTTATATAACTGTCTACTCTTTAGCTGGCTTTTCAGGTATTATTTGAATTTCCATAGGTGAATCCTTAAAAGCTGATACTTTTTTATCTTGTCCTATATATTCAACCAACGGGTTACTTTTTAATTCTTCCAAAACTTTTTCATTAGGAACCTTTATTGCAAATCCTTTTGCTACATTATTGTAGATATGTAATAATTCAGTTCCAGTATCCTTTAATTCAGAATTATAAAATTCAAGGGGATCTATTGATTTACTTTCGTCTTCACTATCTCGAAGATATACAATGAATTGATTGGGAATATTATTATTCTCTAACTGATGATTATCAATATTGTGATAGGGAGAATTAGAAAGAGGTCTTTTGCTAAAATCATCTTCTGCATATATATTTTTCAATATAGGAATAACTAAAAAGATTCCAAAAAATACAATCATTATTAGAAAGCTCATTCTAAAATTATACTGAAGATTCAATTTTTTCTATTAATAGATTGAATGTATATTTATTAATACTTTTAAAAATTTTTATATATAGTAAATTTAAAGCAATATGAGAACCAAGATTTTTCCATAATTTCTCTCTAATTTCCTCTCCTTTTAGAATTAAGTTATTAGAAAAATAATATTAAAAAATCAAATTTATTTGTATCTGTAAATCATCTAGGTTTCTAAATTAATCAAGGTATTTATAATTTTAAATGGAAGAAGTGATTTTCTTAACATGAATTAATTCTTATGGTTTCACTTATTTTCTACCTTTATCTTCCTATAGAATTATCGATAGAAAAACAGAATATTATTTATAAAGAATCTATAACAATTTTCCATTAAAATATGAACTATTAATACTATCTAATAATTTTCTAGGAAAGAATATAAAGACTTTTGAAGATAATTGATAGACATAATAATAGAATAAATGTTCTTTTTATGGATTATTATATCTTTTGCTTTAGATCTAATTGTATTATATATTCAATTTTCATGTCCAGTTTTGTATTTCAAAATTCATAATTTTCTGAATCTTTAAATTTAACTATCAATACCAGATATTATGAATTCTCAAACCAAGGAAAGAATTAATAATTTAATAGATATGAATGATTATTTTATTAGACTCTCCAATGATGTTGAATTGTTTAACGGTATAATAAACGGTAGAACATTGGAAATACCTTCTCTTATTCTTGAAAAGGAAGATGCAATAGAGTTTACTAAAATAATATATGATGAAGTTGATACAGGAATTTTTAAAGCAACTGTCAATATATCTCCTTCTCAAAATTGTATAGTGGTAAATATTGGAATAACCGTTGTTACAGACATGATAACTGATTTAGCTGCAGAACAAACAAAAAAACTAATCAAAAAAGGATTTATCAGGTTAATTGCAAAATTTAAACGAAAGAGAATGGAAATTATGGAAAAGGAAAGGAAATATGGTGATTGAAAGTGTTCTAATCCTTAATTCGAAATCTATTAAGTAATTTCCAATATAAAAAATTGATTTACCATTCTGTTATATCTTTTTTATCAATAACTTTGATCAGTTTAATTTTTAAAAGTAGTTTTTCTATGTCGTATTTATTTTGAAATACTCGCTTTATTTTATCATACTCATATTCTTGCTATAATAATTTTATCTCAATGAATGTTGATACTCTTTTTTTCTTTTGAAAATCAGTTATTCCGTAAATATTTAAATCTAGTTTCTAAAGATATATGACTCTTTATTTTCATCTCTAAAGATTACTAATGCCTTGGAAGTATTACGTAATCTAATACCAACAAGTATGTACAAATACAAAAATGTATGCGATAAATATGATCCCTTATTTTTGACAAATTATCATTATAATATATTGGAATATAACATTACAAGATAAACATTTACTAAATTAATATAATAGAATTAGAGTTAATTTTAATATAAATAGACTAAATTAGAAATCATTATCTTACGACAAGAACAGGACAATGAGCATATGTTGCTACTCCAGAAGCTGTGCTACCCAATAACATTCTTTTAAATCCAGTGTTCCCGCTACTACCTAATATAATAATATTGATATTTTCTTTTTCAGCATAATTAACTATTGCTCCGACTATTGACATGGGAGTTGTTATAACATCAGTTGCAATTTTATTGATATCATAACTTTGATTTTTAACATCATTAATTATTTGGTCAAACCATTTTCCTGCTTCTTTTTTATAATGATCAAGGTAACTGGGGGTAACCATTCCAAAAATTCCCGAAGAATCTCCGTGTTTTATTTGAGATGGAACAACAGCTAAAATAATTATATTAGAATCATAAGTGGTTGCAAAATTAATTGCATATTTTGCAGCAGTCAATGAAGATAAAGACCCATCAATAGGAACTAGGATTTTTGAAACTTGAATTTTATTTGTATTTGAACTTGACATCAGATTCATCTAACAATAAAAAACACCATTCACGTATTAATGTTTTAAAAATTCATTTAGTTATGATTAGATCATGATTTGAATTCAGTCATTATTAATGTAATTTTCAATATCCTTGATATGAAGTCATATAGTTAAAGGGTCAGCCAGATACAGATCTATTAAAATATTTGCAAAGTAATATCTAGCAAATTATTCATTAGTTACAAAATTCTTTGATAGTATCATTTTATAAAAAATCTTACTGATAATACAATTAAAAAAAGAGGTAATTCAAGCTTTCTTAAATCACTTTTGAATTATTCATATTTACATTTTTAATTTAATTTATCGCTAAAATATATTTTGTAATTTCAATTAGCGGGATTCAACGTTAACTGATCCATTCATTTTTCAATTTATTATGAATCTTAGTATAACAACTTATAAAACAATTTTATTTAACAACAGTTACGGGACATGAAGAATAGGTTACAATTCCAGAAGCAGTACTTCCTAACAATAGCTTTTTAATCCCAGAACGACCTCTTGTTCCTACTACAATTAGATCTACATCTTTATCTTCAGCATAATCTAGTATGCTATCAACTGTGGCTGTAGAAACAATAATAGCGGTTTCAATTTTTATTTGTTTTTCTAATCTATCTTCTTCTATCTTTTTTCTAATGATATCAAACCATTTGTTTGCTTCTCTCTTTGCTTGTTCTATTAATTCTCTTGAATCATTAGGTTGTTCGATTTCAAAAAATTGTAAAGATGAATAATATTCTGCAGGATGTAAAACATGTAATAAAAACAGTTCTGCATTAAGTTGTTTAGCTAACATCACTGCATAATCTGCTGCATCAAAAGCTGCCTGAGAACCATCTATTGCGATAAGAATCTTTGACAATTTTTTTTCCATGCAATTTATTTATTAAATTCTATAATATAAAGAAATGTCGTGTAGATTAGAAAGCCTTTATAAAATCTTAGTGTTGATTCTCTAATTATCACATAAAAAGATTATTTCTAAAGAAAATCTGTTTTTATTAGCAATGGGGATAACAAGATTTTGATTGATACGAGAGTATTAATTTTTCATATAGATTTAAGAATAGAATAATAGATCTTTTGCGTAATTAGGAAGGAATCAAAATATTCTGAAAATTAAATTAATTTTTATAAATTTTATAAATTTAATAACATTATTCTCTTTTATCTTAGATCAGATATGTAATATTTTACATGGTTACTAATTACGCAATAGATCTAATATTATAATCAAAGATTGAAACTGGCTTATCCATATATTTAATCATGAATATAGACATTAAGATAGAAACTAATGATATTTCAAATTTTGATATCTTAAAGGTTAAATTATTAACTGGTTATGATCAGTAAATAACTTATTTTTTTAATTCAATCAATTCTTTTAATTGAAGATTTACATCATTAAACGAATATTAATCAAGTTCCATAAAATACATTATTTTAAAATAAGTTATTTTTAAAAGAAGAAAAGAATATCATACAATTATAGTGATATACTTTTGTATTAGTAATTTTTCACAGTAACTGTTAATTAAAAGAATTTTCCTTTTTTAATATCAAATGCCATATTTACTTTTATCTTTAGATAAACTCTTTTGTTATTATAATATTGATACTGCATGGATATATTCCAACAATAACATGTACAATATGTTTCTCTACCTTTTTCTCTCTTTTCTCTTTCTTCCTTCATTCTCTTTATTTTACTACTAAAACTGGACAGTGAGCATAAGTTACAATATCTGATGCAACACTTCCCAATAACAGTCTCTTAAAACCTTGTCTACCTCTATTTCCAACTACTATTAAATTAACATTCTCACTTTCAGCTTGGTTTATTATTAGAGAACTTACTTTTAATGTAGGATTCTCAAGAATGTCTGATTTAAATTCAATATTTTTACCTTTGTCTTGAACTATTTTTTCAATTTGGCTTAGCCATTGCTTAGCTTGCTTCCTTTTTTTTTCAAGATCTTCTAATCCATATGTAGGCGCTGCTATAAAGGTAGATAGATTGAGTTTGGCAAGTTCTATTACTGTAATTGCGATCATTTGTACATTTATTTTTTGATTAATTGCTATATCTATGGCATATTCTGCAGCTTGCATAGATTGTTCTGACCCATCAATTGCTACCAATATTTTAAAAAAAGCCTTATTACTACTACCACTACTACTGCTATTATCAGACATATTAAACTTGATTATTGAACATGCAAGATTATTAGTATATATCGTTTTAGTTGATATATGTATATATAAAATATTCTTACTTGATGTTTGGTATTGATTTGTATTCTTTCTTTTATAGATAATAATTATGATTCATACATACATCTACACAAGTTATTAGATGAATATCAAGATAGCAGACTTCAAGCATTGCTGCTGTGTCCCAACAAGTACAAGTTTCATATAGAGCTGACTCAGTCAAATGATGTATTATATGCCTTTCTTTCTTGAGTTCTATTGTCTAATATTTTGATATGGTCAATAAATCATCAACTCCTGAAACTCACAATGGAAGCTACAATTATTATTATAATATGTATAATATTATGTGATTGTTATATAATGTACATTGATGCTATTGTCATTGATTTATTTAGTTCTTGTTAGCATATATCCCAAAACCTGCTCCTTTCATAAAATTACCAATATCATGATCATTTCCAACGTAAACTCCTTCTTCAGGGAACGTTGTTTCTAATATTTTTCCTGAACCAGGAGGAATAACAATGTCATATGTATTATGTACTGTAGATGAATTAGAAAAAGACTTATTCTCTCCATTAATGACTTTATCTATCATTCCTCCTGCAAAGTTAAATGTTATTTCATTTCGTGGTCCTGCATTAATAATATACCACCTTGTCAATTCACCTACTTTTACATTAAATAAATCTGCATTTTTGTTAATAGAAATTTTGGCTATTGTACCCATAAATGGAAAATATTTATAGGCCATACCATTAGTCAAGATCAAGTCTGGAGTATTATTCAAAAATTTATATATATCAAACATTCCGATAGTATTATTAGTTCCTTTAAAGAATCCAAGATCCTTATTATTATAAATCTCATTAAATGAAATAAAGAATTCTTTAGCTGGTGGTTCATTTTTTGAATGAACTACTAATCCCCCATACATGCCACTAGCAATATGTTCCCATATTCCATTCAAATTATCGCCATCACAATGATAAACAAATGCACCAGGAGATTCTGCCTTGACTTCTATTGTCTTGTTTGTTCCTGGTGAAATAGATCCAGATAAAGCTTGACTAGGACCATTTATTCCATGCAAATCAATACTATGAATCAATTCTCCATCGTTTCTAATTGTCAATTGAAAAACTTCATCTTCATCTACTTTTATAGTGGGCCCAGGTATTGTGCCATTAAAAGTCATTGAATTATAATAGATACCGCCAGGATGAAAAACATTATCAGGAGATATTTTGAGAATATTTTCATCTGCAATTAAAAGGATTTTTTTTAATTCTTTTTGATCTGATAAAGCATTAACAGAAAAAGATGAAATATTAACAATTAAAATCATAGAAAAAATAACGAAGAAAATTGAAAAAGATTTAAAAATCCTCAAGCCAGAACTATTCATTATCAGATAAATTTGTTATTACATAATAATAAATGAATCTATTATGTTTGTAAAAACCATAATAGCAAAAAATGTCCTAAAGTACAATATCGATAAAAAAAAACTCAAAATATGTTAGATTAGTAGAATCTTTATCTTGTCCTTAAATTCAAAGAATTGCAAAAGTAATTACTTATTCTCTTCTGGATTGAGAAGCTAGTAATCAATACTCATTTGCATCTTGATTATATTGGTGAAAATCTATTCTATCAAGTGACTGCCAGTTCCACTTTATCCCTTTTTGTCATCATGTATTTTTAGTAATCTAACTCATAATTTCTCAAATATACCTAATTGCCTCCATTCCTGAAATCTTCTATGCTGGCATGTAGAACCAGAACCATACTCTTTGGGTAACATTTTCAATTGACATCAAGTTCTAAGAACAAATACTATGTCATCAATTACTTTTCCATAATGAATGATTGGTCTTCCTATGGTATTCTCTGGTTTTTCATCTGGTAAAATATTTTTAATTTTATTCTACATATCATCTGGAATACGTGTAATTGTTTTAAGATAATGTTTCTCATTCTTGTTGTTCTTGTTCAACCATTTACAAATGAGATAATAAAGAGCTGTATTCCTATCTATTTTTGAGATAGACTCTAAGTCTTATTTTAGCATCATATCTTATCAATGTAAAGAAACTACCAAATCACCAATGTTACAAGATAGTAAAAGAGTGGCTTGATAAATGTAATTCTATAGAAAAGTTAGATCATGTCGGTATCTTTAACTAGAATTTATTAAAAAAATGCAGAAGATAAATAAATAGAACCTATGAGTTAACATAAGATAAAAACAGATTCTAATTACAGGAAGTTGTATATCTTACTCTAGAAAAAAGGAATACTCAATTAGAAGTAAATATTTAACTTCATTTATTATAATAAAAACAAAATAATGTATTGTATATTAGAGTCCATGATTTTATTATAATAGTTTATTACTAATGTTATTTCCAAAACCCTTTCAAATCTTCTTATATAATTATTTGATTCATAAAAATATAGACATATGATGGTGATGAATAGCTTTTTACTATAAACAGATTATCTATTGTAATCACAATCATAATAGTCTAAACATTTTTTGTTCATATAATTCCCCAATCTGAAAAATCTGTTATTTCTATTCCTAATTCTCTTTCTAGTTTTTGTATTCTCTTTGCATATAGATCTATCCTATCCCATTCCAAATTTTCTTTGGCTATAACAAATCCAATCCAGCTTTTTATGTAAGGCGTCCCAGGTTTGAGAAACGAAATATCCTGAAGGAAGGATATCATCACCGTATTTTAATCCTTTTTTGTAATATCTAAAAGGATCAGATGCTCTTTGGCCAAGTATCCTCCAGAACTTATCATTGGATATTCGATAATAACGCTGCGATTTCAAACTATAAAACAATTAGAATCTAACGTTAATAAGTTAAAAAAAAACTAATGATAAATTTAGTTTCGTTTAAAAAAAGTTATTTAAAGATAGTTTTGTATATGTCCCACATAAGGGTACTATATTTTAAAAACTTTTTCCTACAAAATTTTATATGTTAATTAGTATTGAAACATAAAATCATAATACTATTGATATTCATGAGTGTCATAACAATAAGTTATTTTTCTTGTTATAGAAAAAAGATAATTTATTACTTTTTACTAAAAAGATTCATAATTTTTTATTATTCTTTCTTGCATTATTTGAGCCCATTCTTGATGAGTTCCCAAATCTTTTTTGCTAATAATTCTATTATAGACATTATCGTAGCTTCCTAAATATATATAATCTTTAACTTCTTGTCCATGCTCAAGGCTATCTAGGAGTCTATCTCAAAAATAGATAGGAGTATATCTCCTTCTCTGAAAGTTTTATTGAAATTGTGATTATTGCTATTATAGATATATACAAATATTTACATCGATATGCTACATCTATTAGGACCCATTTCTAAATCAAAGATTTCAGATAGTGATGTTTGAACTGGCCTTTCACCTTTATTTATTGATATTATTTCTCTATAGTTTGGAGGATATGCCATGACTTTTGAGGATATTCTTTGTACAAATTCTTCTTTTGTTATGTTTGGATTAAAAAATTGACTTTTCTTCTTTACTTCTCCTAATGTGGATGCCAAAATTTCATCTGCTTTAACATCTTTTTCAAAATGAGCTGGTAATATTAATATGTCATTTGGTAATTTCATAATTTTTTGTTGTATTGTATTATACAAATTCTCTGCAAACTCTTCTGCCTTATCTCTTAAGTCGGGTCTTCCTATGCCGTCAACAAAAAGAGTGTCGCCTGTAAATAATAATTTATCCTCTATAATAAACGAGAGACTTCCTGGAGTATGCCCAGGTGTATGAATTACCTTTAATGATACAGATCCAATATTCTGAATGTCATTATCATGTAATTTTTCAATCGATAGAGAAGATGATGAAGTTTGATTGCCTTTGTCTTCATCTTTGTATTGCTCATATGCACTTCTATATAATGTAGCATTAACTTTTTCGGCTAAAGCTTTGGCAGCAGATATATGGTCAGCATGTTGATGAGTATCATATACTTTAGTTATAGTTGCATTGAATTTGTTTGCCGTCTGTATATAATTATCAACTGGAATATACAGGATCTATTACTGCTATCTCTCCATTCGATTCAATTATATAAGATATACAGCCTTTTCCAATTCTTCTAAGCTGTACTAGATTAACTTTAGAACCAGTAATTTCAAATTCTCTATGTGCTTGTTCAGTCTCTGTACTCCATGCTATCAGCCCACCTTCTAAAACCTTTACATTATATCCATATCTTTGCATCATATATTTTCCAATCGTAGCCCTATTTCCACGGGGACAAATTGTTATAATTTCTTTATCTTTTGGAACTTGACTTAAGGTCTCTTCCTTTGATAACTCGCCTAAAGGTATATTTACACTATTATCTATGTGCCATTCAGCATATTCTTTAGGTTCTCTTACATCAAGTAAGAATAATCCATTATTCTTGCCTTGTCTTTTATCAAGATTTTCTTTAAGTTCAAAAGCAGAAATATTTTTACTACTTGTTGTTTCAAAATTTCCTCTATCAAAATCCCACTTCCATGCCTCTTATGCCGCCTTGCAGGTATCTTACTTTTAATCCCATTTGACGCATCATTACTGCCATTTGTTTGGTGTACTCATCTTTCTCAGCTACAAGTACAATTTCGACATCTTTTGGAAGCTTGGGCATTATATTCTTCTTTGATTCCTCATTGCATACTGCATATGATGAGCCAGGAATGTGCTCTTTTTCGTAACGTTGCTTTTCACCTATATCAAATACCATTAAGGGTTGTTTACTATCTAGTATTGACTTTAGCTCTTCAGCTGAAATTGAAAATGAGATTTCTTTTGAAGAATTTTGATTTAACCTTTTATTATTAGAATCTGATATATTATTGCTCATATCATCATTTATTTAACAATTATTTTTATTTAACTAAGGTGTTTACAGTGCAGCGATCTGCAAAAGAATGAAAATAAAATATATAAAGACGATATAACAAAAAGTATCATTCCTGCAAAGAATAAAAAATCATCTACTATATCTTTTAGAATAGATGAAGATTATCTTAAAGAATTAAGAGAGGAAGCTCAAGAAAAAAAAGTTAGTCTAAATACATTGGCCAATCAAATATTTGGTGAATATGTAGAATGGCAAAGATATACTGAAAGATTTGGAATTGTTGCAATGAGCAAAGACGCTTTTAAATATGTTCTAATATAATGTCAGCCGTTTTCATTTTTGTTTGATAGTGTTCAAACTGAGCTCATAATGAGATTAATTAACTATTACTTATTCAATGCATCTATATAATAATATCTAAACTAAATACATATTTTATTTTTAATAGGTTATTTCATTTTCTTGATTATTTTACCAAATATTTATTTAATTGACTTTAGTATTACCATATATATATTATTATATGTAACAATTTCAATGTTGCTAGTATAAAATTTATCTGATATGACAATATAATTAACAATAAAACTAGCTTCTGTAAATGTTGGATTACTACAAAAAGTTAAATTTGAAAATGAAATTGTCACTTCTGAAATTTTCAAAAATCCTGCAGATAGAAGAATAAATTAAAGAATGTAAATCTCGAAGGTGATAGACAAGCTAATTATAATTTTGAAGGTAAATAGATCATTCAAAGAAAATCAACAAATTTTTTATTTTATCAAGTTCGTTATTGTATGACAAAAGTAATTTGATGACGATAACGCTTTTTATTATTGCTTGATGATAACACATCTAGTAAAAGAAGAGAGGGTTGTTTTGTATTCATGTCGATAATTTCTTTCTACTTTTTATTTAATATCTAAATAAATCACTTGAATATATAGATACTATGTAATCTATCTATTATTATATGATGATAAAGAGAAATTATGAAGATGATAATAATGATAATGATGATAATGATTATTATTATCCATTAATAATGGCAAAGGATTCTAATTTGCAATTACCTCTCTCTTCACCATCATCATCAATAAATATAGCAAAATGGAAAGATCAAAGATTAGAACTTGTAGATATTTCAAAGGGATTAATAGAGATTTTACAGGACGCTGGTTTTACAATTGAAAAAATATTAGATAGTGAACCTTCAGATATTGCAGAGATATTAAGAATAGATGATTATATTGGAGAACTAATATATCAAGAAACAAGAAAAACAACTAGAAATATAATTTCTAATTCTAATTTTTAATTAATTATTATTACTTTTTTATTGTTTATACATTTTCAATTGATTTCTTCCTTACTTTTAATGATGTAAAGTTGTCAAATTTTCGTTTTACTTCTTCTTTATTTTCCAGAGAACTCTATACGATTAAATACCTATCATTATTTACAAGAATATGAGATTGAGAATGATGGATCTTACCATTACAATCTCTAACCAAGTCTGAAAGATATTCGTAATTTTCTTTGTAGTATTTCTGCTATTGAACCAATAAGCAATTCAAAAGGATTATCAATCTTATGTTTAGTTGCTTGATTATTGATCTCAAAACTTTTCTTATAATAAGTTGGCTTGGGTTACTGTAGTTGGCGGAACCGTTACTGTTGATTTCTTATTATTATTATAACTGGATGTAACTGGATGTATTTGGACAAATATGTTTCTTTTTTTGTAAATACTTTCCAATTTCATTCAAGTATTCCAATAAATTTGAATATCACAATTATTGGTACAAGGTTTTGGATATATATTATTGGTAGCAGAACTTATTGTATTGTTATCATTTTTCAATATTATTATATCAATAGGGATATTCAAATTGTACAATTATTTAACTACAAGATACAAAAGATTAGTAAGATATCTCAAAACCAACTTTGTTAATAAAAGATGGCAATATTTTACATGAAGCAATATTGAAGATTAGAATTTCATAAGAAGAATTTGAATCTTATTTAAGGCTGTGATTCAGATGATATTTCTGATATTAAATCATCGTATTTAGAAATTAAAGGCCAGGTAAGTTTTATAAAAAAAAGCAAAAAGACTGAAAAACTGCTGTTGCTACTACTATTATAGGATGTTGTCTATATATAGTCGTAATTTGGATGCAATTTTAAAATCAATAATAAAACGACAAATCCCTTTTCTGATTGGTGGCACTATTACTGGAATAATTATGACATATTATTATGGTTTTTTATTTACTATTGTAGTAAATAGTATAATGTGGTATGTGATTTCCTATTTAGTTAGCAAATATTATTTTAAATCCAAAGGAATTAATGATCAAAAATATCTCATTCAATATAGTCTATCTAAAATAGTCAAGAAATAGACATTCTAGTTGGGTCAGGAACAGGCACAATCTATAGCCCTCTATATTATTATTGTCCTGATCATTTCTCTAAAGAGGGATATGGCTTTTACTAATAATTTGTCTACAATTTTTAAATATTTTAGTATGAATAACAAATTATTAACGGCAACCATAAAGTCAAACCTACTGCTATAGCCCCATCTACCAACCAGTTGTACTCAATAGGCTATGGCATTTTAAAATATTATTATTAATATATAAAATATAATACTAATTTTACATATCAAACAATTCTAATATTGGTGACTATATAACCATGAATGAAGACTCTGTCCTACAAAAAAGAATCAATCATTGATATGAGGATTAGATAGAAATAAATCTTT
>CAWIYT010000189.1:0-8451 GCA_963840085.1 uncultured Nitrososphaerales archaeon | reverse complement strand
TTCTAGTGCATAATTCATAATAAATACTATACAGATGACTATTACTTTATAAAATAGTATAGAATGTCACATCCAGTCTTTGAGAAAATATTCAACCGCAGCGTAAACTTACTCATTACTATTGTATAATTCACCATGAATATCGTGAAACTATAAAAGAATGATAAAAATGAAAGAACAAATCTTAACTAATCTCTCGACAATTAATAATGATATTAACTGAAAAAATAAAAGAAATTAGAAAATAAAAAATTTGAATATTACCCAACTATAAAACTTATCCCCACACTACGGAACCAAATGGCAAACTAATAACAAATGTAGATAAAGAAATTATTGCATTCAATACAATGACCACCAACATGCATACTGGGATGCGGACCATATGCTCCAATAACTGCTTGCAAATAATCTGCTATTTGTATTACAAATGCCCTATGAGAATTACATTTATCACAGTAACTTGGAACAACTACTTTTGAATACGATTTAATATACTCAATCCTTTTGCTTTCCCAATATGCACTTGGTATTCCTCCACTATAAATTAAATTACCTTTTTTTATGAGTAACAAGTTCTACAGAGAAATTTTTTTAAGAAAATCATCATCTTCTTCAAGATAATTTTCTTGATAATAATATTCAATTTCATTTTTTAAATGGAACTAAAAATATTTTTCTCTGTTCCTCTTTTAACTGTTCTAATATTTTAAAAGATATTTTTATCCATAACAAACCAATATAATCAAATATTTAATTCCTAGTAAATGGATAAAAAATCATTTCCATTATTTAATTCAAATCTTAATATTCTATCAGTAAAGTGTTTAATAATATGATGTCTTTTTTATTGTTTGTAACAACTCATTCAAAAATTTAGTTATGAATAAAGGATTATACAGAATCATTTTGTTCTCTTATAGAGGTTAATATATCTATAATTCTTTTTATTGCAATATTTTTTTCTTCATCATTATTGAAAATTTAGCTTCAATAATCATGAATATAATTTCTCCTTCAGCTGTTATAGCATATAATGGAGTCTGAGTATTATTTTTTTCTTGCTTACCCATTTTGAAATGAATAAAAAATTCCATTTTATAAGATTATCAATACAATTTTGGATTCTTTGTCTTTTATTTGCTATTCTGGCATTAATTGGAGTATGAGCCTTGTCCCCTGAATAGTAATTTAAGAAATTCTTTATTATATCTCATTAACCAATTTCCAAGTTCAAGAAATTTGAATCCTAAATTAGATTTTTCATGTGCATATTTTAAAATGTTTTGGTATAGAGAAGCATTATCATGTCTTTCACTATCTTTATTTTCAAAAATTATTTGAAGTTTTGGATTAGGATAAAAATATTTTGGTTTGATACTTGTATTTTAGTCAATATTATTACTTACTATGGATACTAAGTATCAATGAACTTAATATAGTTTATGAAATTCCTATAGTATGATGAACCTAAATAGTTTTGAATATAGAAAAGTACAAGGGCTAGTAGGCGAAACATCTTTTTCAATCATTTTGCCTAAAACCTATGCAATACATCTTGGAGTTAGCAAAGGAGACTTTATGAAGGTAAAATTAGAGAATAACAGAATAATTTTAGAAAAAGCAGGAGACTAATACAAAAAAAATAAAAGGTTTGTTTCAAATATGATTAACGATAACAGTAATATAAATTCTATTAGCGATGGTGCAGATTTCTGGCATTACCAAATAGGAGTCATTATTATTACTGTAAATACTCCAGAAAAAATAACTCATGATAACCGCCATATCATTGAAAATTGGTTCCAAACCATTTACAATATTTATCTATCAAGGTTGTAAAACAAAATTTGTATAAAACAAAATCCAATAAAATAAATCAATTTTATTATTTTCAATATAACATTACTGCAAAGGATTTCATAATAACAATTCCAGTGACAATGACAAGTAATACTAGTGTCAATAATAATGACTGAACTTGATGATGCAATGAATGAGCATATGGCTTATCTTGTCCATATCGAACATAAGTCATTTTATTATAAAGATTTTGAGTGCTTTGAAGTTAATGCAAAACCATATAGCATGACGCATGGAACATTTCGCAACAAAATATCAAAGCTAATACAAAATGGTGAAGTAGAAATACATGTTAAATCTAATCCAAATTTTTATACTTTGAAAGGTTGTGGATTTGGTAATGGAAAACTAATGACAGATGACCACATGGAGGTTAATATATCTACACAAAAGATTATTCATCAACCTCTCTACCAAATATTAGAAGGAACTACATTTGGTGAAAGAACAGTACATAACCTTCATTCATGCTTCAATACAATGGGTATCTATACTTATTTAATCAAATAACCACAACATTAAAGAAAGCATTTTCAAGAATAGTAAAGGACTATCTTTTACATATTTTGATATTGACACAATTTACAATTATCATAACCATTTATCCTAACGATACTTGTACTGTAGTTATTGGTTGTAGTGAAAATCCTGTACCATTAGATTTTGAAGGAATCAAAAGACTTTCAGTTGCTCTTGGTAGAGTAGAAGATAGATTATTACAATTATTAATTAATTCCTCACTAAATATACCTCATTATAAAGATTGGACTATAACATTATGGCATATGGGTAAAGACTCATTATCAGAATATTCTAAAGAAATGTTTCATTGTAAATGGGATTTGGCTGAGAAAATGGCATTACGAATATACAGCAAAGAATTGCAGAGAGGCAAAAAGAAAGTAAGGATAGAACTACAACAAAATCCAAATATTTCTGTTGGGGAATTGAAAAATACAATCATGAAAAAAATATTAGAATAAATTTTTTGATTACTTTTTATTCGTATTTATAGTAAAGAATTAAAGTTAAACAGAAATATTATTAGATTAGAAATTCAAGAAAATCCTGATATTTTATTTAAAAATTTATTGGTCGAATTTATAAGAAATGATAATTATCAAAGATTGATAGAATTGTTAGTATAATTTTATATTAAATCACTAAATCTAGCCATAAATTAGGCACATCAATATTATTATAGAAAGATGGACACTGAAAATAATCTGAAAGAAGCACGTACTTTTTCAATTAAATGAAAGAAAATTTAGATAGGCTAACCAATATTTACAAATACATCTGCACTAAGGTTGTTGTTGAATGTACCAGAATCGCAATCTTCTGTTCCAATATTGAAATTTGTCACACAAACATTAATTTCCTCTCCTGCAGAAACCAAGATACGCTCTTGTAAAAATGTTCAGCAAAAATGAACGTATCCCTCCAACCCCAAGAATATTGGTCAGTCTGAGCAGACACATTCAAATTATCGCCAAGTGATGTTCCTCGTGTATGTATATACAGGTCTCCAGTTTATTCATTCTTTTAATAGTCTGGTGAATGCAATGGAGGTTTTAGACATCAGAATAGTTAGTGGTGTTTTTCTCTTAATGCCATTATCCCAGATACTATATACAATACAAATCCTGGAATACCCCATAGCTGTATTGTTAGTATTAGAATTACTCCGCATAAAATTAGTGCTAATCCAACTACTTTTGTATTTTTTATACAAAAGACAATAAAAAGACCTGCCAGCTTAATTGCAATTATTTTGACAGAAATAAGTACTGCATCAGCTAAGAAAAACCCTAAGATTGGAATGCCAATTAGAGGATTAATAAAAAAATAGACAAAAATCACCAATAAAGGAACAATAAGACTAAGAATTGTAGTAATTAATGTAAACTTTTGGTATAGTAGCAACTTTTACTTTATTTATTATTAATTATACTGCTACTATAATTAATGTTCTATTTGCCTTCACTGCCTTCACGCCTTCACAATTTACTAGGAATTCTTTAATAGTGGTTAATCAAGAAGAAGAAAAAGAAGGATTTAACAACCCATTAATTTCTGCATCTGACCTTAATACTGGCAGTTATGACCCTAAAATTATCAATAACATATATAGATTTGAAGGAAATGACCATTGGTTTTGTAAAAACTGTGCTATGAAAGGGGATAAATGGTTTATGATGAAACATCCTTGTAACAATATCAATAACAATAACAATATTAATAATAAAATAAAGTTATGTGGTAATCATAAAAAGTTAAAAAAATTTACATAACAATTACCAATTATAATATCTGGGTAAAGGTCCTAAAGGCACAGGTTGTTGATAATTATTAGTATTTTGATTTAATGAATAATTATTTTTCGTTTGTTTCAATCTTTCTATTTCATTTTTAAGATTATAATAAGTTTGATTCAAGTTCTTAACATCATTAGCTGTTCTCAAAACATTTACAATATCCTTTCCATCTACATTATTTCTTGTAATAAAATTAGTTTTGTGAAAGTAGTTTTTGTTCAATTAAGGGACATGACTTAATTTTACATCATTCCATGAAGACACTGTTAAAAGATAAGTCCTGCCTCTTTCATCCTTCTTTTCCTTACAATTAAAAACAATATTTATTTCATAATTATTAACTTCAAGTTTTCGGGGTATTAGGAAGTTTTTATTTTCTATAATACCATTATATTCCTCGAAACTAGGAACATTCTGTTTTTCAAATAAATACATAAAATTTGAATTTCTTAATGTAATTAAGAATAATAGTTCTTTAGAAGAATTTCGTGTTATATTTGTGATATTATTGAGATAAGTGTTTAATTCATTACAATATTTTGTTATTAATTTCTCTGTATCTATTTCATTATTATTAAAATCAAAATTTGGTAAATTTTCAATAATATATAATTCACTCGATTCAATTGATTTTTTATCTTTCATAATATCGATACTACAATTACAATCAGAAGCATTTTTGGCAAATCTTAATTTCCTCTTTCTATCATCCTTATTATGGATTGGAATAGTCCATATACAAATTTCTAACTCGTTATTATCACAAAGTTTTATAGAAGTAGTTTTTTTATTTAAATTTGCAATAATATCTATATGAGGTTTAAAAAAAAATTCATCATTACTTCTAGACTTCTCATAAATATTGTTCCAATTGCTCCTAATATAGAAAGGATTTCTCCCAATTAAACTGTTAGCTAAATTATTTCGGTTATATTTTAGTATTTTCACCATTACATAAAAGCTAAAATTTCAGCTTGAATTCCTCATATAGCTCTTTGCCAACAAAATCAACAATCTTTTATTCTACCTTCTCTTGTCATAATGCACCATTATATCTGCTTGCGAAAACCGTCATCTTTGAGTGGGTGTTACTGTAGGCAAATCAATAACACCCACTTTCTAAAAAACAAACACGTAAAGCTAGGAAGCTAATAATTTTAGATTTAGCTAACTTGGATATAATAGATATATGTAAGCAACTACAGCTTTCAGAAAATGCGTTACTATTGGATTGTGATTATTATCATTATACCTTTGATTGTAGTTACTGGGATTTATCATTCTACAATTTTCGATTTTCTATCTTCAACAAATCCATTTCCAGAAAGAATTCTTCTAATAATTCTTATTGTTGTAACTGGAATAGTAGGTATTTCTTCTTTGTTTGCTTATTTTCTTGAAACGAAAGAATATTCCAGTTTTGGAATTTAATAATTTTACAAGAACGAAAGATAACGACATCGTTTTCTATTATATGTCAGTGTAAAAAATAAGTCCGGTGAAGGAATGGCAGAAAAATGTGAAGGATGGATTATCATTGAGGAAGTCATTCGCAAACAATTTGGGCAAATCTGTCAATTAGTTGTAACATTCCTTTTGGTTTACCAATGGATTTAAGATTATTTGGTAGTTAAAAATGAAGAAATCAATATTTCTCCAATCAGTAAAAAAGTTAATTCCAGACAGTTATTAATTCCAACTTTAATTCCAGAACATTTAAGAAATTCCAATCCTGTTGTCTATGATTCAAGGCCTTTAAAGATTATATAGAAAAAGAAATTACAATACGTTTAGGAGTATCAAAGGTCATACTCCTAAACCCCTAAAAATTAAAATCTCTGAAATTATAGATAAGGCTGATTATTGAAAAAACATATTTATTTTTTACAATTACAATCAAATAATATAGAAATTAAGTCTTGATAACCAAGATTTATAATATCACAAAAATCATCTTATTTACTCATTTTTTAGCTCCTTCTTTGCATTTTGAATAATTGTCATCCACTTGTCATTACCTTCTATTTTGATTCCGCATTTTTCTGCTGGTGTTTTTCCTTCTAATGTTTCATGTGGTTTAACAAAATTGTAGTAAATTCTTTGACCTTCTGCAATTGCACTTTTATGAATTAGGTTTTAAAAGTTAGAATTGATTATTTGGATATTAATAATGAGCAATATAAAATTAATATATTATCATTATAAAGGAGAAAAAAGAAAAAATACAGGAGGGATTGTAATACGGCTTATTGCAATTATGGAAAGATTTTTATCCAAAATTTAAGAGCGACCATATCTGATATATATGACGTTTTATAAAGTAAAATAATGGATAAAAATCAGGTCATATCAGACAAGCCACCTACAGATGCAGAAAGGACCGAACTAATCATGGTTAGAGTGACCCCATCTGAGAAAGAACTCTTTGAAACGTTAACATCTATATTGTCAGAACTTGATGTTGATGGGAAAGGTACTAAAGTAATAAAGAATAATTCACTATCAGATTTTGTACGTATGAGTCTATCAGTAGTATCTAATTTTTATTTGTATAACATTTTCCAAGACTCTCGTGTGATGAGTAGACTTGTGAGTAAGAAGGCAAAGAACGAGTTTATCGCTTTTCGGAAAAAATACATGAATATTTCTAATGAATTCTCATCTTAATATTCCAAAAAATATTTAAATATTAAGTTTCTAACAATAAAAGCTAAATACAAGACAATAAAATTCACGTATGAGGTTTCAACAGCTTCTTTTAACATTCTAATGTTGTAGTCTATTTTCTGTTGTAGTTTTTACCTCAATAATTATTAGTATTGTAATGTATTATTTCATATTACCTTAAAAAAGTTGTACCTAATTCTATTTCTCATATAAAGTTGTTAATCTATATATAACATATTGTTAATCTATATTTGAAGATGGTATTGAATAGTGAGTCATTCGATAGCAATCGTTGATGACGAACCTGATTGTGTACAATTATTTAAGGATATACTATCAACAAATGGATATAATGTAGCAGGTTTTACTGACCCACTTTTAGCACTAGAACATATTCAAGAAAATCAGGAAGAATATGATTTGATTCTATCAGATTATAAAATGACTCCCATAGATGGTTGTGACTTGGCAAAAAAAATAGCAGAAGTAAACACCTCTATCACGATAATTATTATAACAGCAGCTAATGATATAGGTAATAATCCCTTACAACTACAGGTCTATTTTAAACCACTAATAATGAGTAAACTAATTGAGATAGTTAAAAAAAATATTTCTAGTATTTAACTTAACTAAATTATGATGCATTATCTAAAATGTTAATGTATTGTACAATATAACTATAATTTTATAAGATAATATCTTATGTTTTGAACAAATTTGATTGAGAAAATTACTTTACTCCATAAAATTATAAAAAACATCAAAATAAAATTTAAATAATTTTTATATCTCTTATAGTAATAGTGGAATGGCAGCAGCCAAAACTATAGCCATCATTGATGATGAAACAGATTTGGTGAATCTATTTCAAGAAGCATTGGAAAATAATGGTTTCAAAGTTTGTGCTTTTACTGACCCAATACAAGCATTCAACTCTTTAGAGAAAACAATTCACGAATACGGATTGATACTTTCTGATTATCGCATGCCCAAGCTTAACGGTCATGAATTATGTACCAAACTAAAACGACTCAATCCTGAACTTAAGGTGATTTTAATGTCAGCATATGATACGGTAGAATGCAATACTTCTAAATTTACGTTTATAAAAAAACCTATTCGAATAGCACAATTACTTCATATTGTTAGGAATAACTTGGCAGAAAATATCTCCATAATAACAAAAAAAGTTGAGCGGAAGGGTACCACAATATACAATAATGAATGACAATAACTTTCATAATATGTTGTTTCATTTTTCATTAAAATTAAATCATCCAAATTTAGCATTCATTAACATAAACGAGGATATTACGCATTAATACAATAATAAACCCTACAATAACAATTTTTATTCTATATCTTTTTTATTTTATATTAAATTAAGTTTCTAATAATAAAAGCTAAATACAATGTAATAGAACCCTACTACATGGAGGGCACTATTCCCGACCACCTTGCTGGATATGTGTATGAACCCAACTTATAAAATTTTTTAAATTCGAATAATATTTAAAATGCATAATTAAAAGGAAATTTTTTAGAATAATAATAATAGATATAATAATTCACTCATTATCATAATCTATTTAGTCTATAT
>CAWIYT010000188.1:0-62152 GCA_963840085.1 uncultured Nitrososphaerales archaeon | reverse complement strand
TAGAAAAAGAAAGAAAATTGATTTCATTCTTTTTTTGTAGATTTACTAGAAGTTAATAATTGAGAGGAAAAAAATCAAAGAATAGAGTTGTAGAGTTGTACTAACTCTTTTACGAATAAACAACGGTAATTTTAAATCTTGACAAATCCTACAGATAAATTAGATGACCTATAATTCAGTTTTGAAGAATACATCTGAGGTGATAGAGGCTGAACAGGGTCTTCAGGAACTTAGACTTTTTCGACATCACTGGCCAATCAAATCGTGGGATACATATAAAATGATTAAAATGATTAGTGGTGCAAAAAGAGAATCTTTTGTATTGGATGTAGGATGTTATGAATCTCCTATTTTACCTATGCTGAAAAGATTAGGATTTATCAATCTTTATGGTTGCGATCTAGTATTGAAATCGTCGTCGGATTGCAATCCAAATTTTACTAATAATAATAGCAGTTCCTCCGAATATCATGAAGATTATGAACCAATAGCCAAAATGTACAGTGACAAATCGTACCAACTTTCAATTCGAAACATAGAGGATACAAAGTACAGGGATCAAATGTTTGACTATGTGACCTCTTTATCCGTTATCGAACATGGTGTTAACATTGAAAAGTACTTTAGAGAAATGAGTAGAATTATAAAAAGTAATGGTTATCTTTTGACATCTACAGATTATTGGCCTGATAAATTAGTTAACAATAAAAATGTCCTTTCTAAGGATATACCAGATAATATTTTCAGTAGAGATGAAATAGAAAATTTGATAAAGATCGCAGAAAAAAGTGGATTAAAACTAATTGAACCAATAGATTTTGAATATAAAGACAAGGTTGTTCGATGGAATTCAATAGATTTGGACTTTACTTTCATCTTCTTTGCTATGAGAAAAGAATGAAATTTATAAAATTTATATTATTTACATGATACGTATTCAGATTGTCATTTCAAGAAAGACTATAAGTATTGGTGAGGAAAACCATTCGGAATTAACTAAATTAGGTGTTTCTGGTGAAACTATTGATGATATTTCAAAAAAATGTATGGAGTCTATAAAAAAATTGATCAAGAAATGAGTAAAGACGAATTAATTAAAGGCATCATAGTGAATTAGATAGATATTATTTAAGAAGATTTTTGTTATTATAGTTCATAGATACAAAATATTATACGATATTGTAGAGATTATCTATTTAATTTATTAACAAATTAAGATTTATTTTGCTAACTGCTTTCTTTGTCTCTTTAAATATTATTTCTCCAATATAGGAATCTATTCCTAGTTTTTCTGCAATATTGGAAGGTTCATCATCTAATATTTTTTCAATTGTAAAACCAGCATTTTGTAAAATCTCTATTAATCCCTTTGAAATTTCTACAAGTTCTAATCTTGGATCTTTCCATTTTGCTATATTTTGTAGATGATGATGATTATGATAATTGTAATTGTGATGAAGATTATGGTAAATTGGATCTGTTTTTGGAGGAATTATTATTGATTTATTACTATGTTTACCATTATAATTACCCTTCATTGTAGTATATACATATGGATTACAAGATTTATAACAACTTTATATTATTTCTATATAGATTTCTATATTTTACAGTGATAAATAAATAAAAAACCATAGCCTCCTTCTAATGAGTCAATCAAGCAAATATGTAAAGGCCATGGATTTTCTATCTTTGGACTGAACAACCGGCTCATAATACGGTAGTCATAAAACTGTAAAACATACTATATAATACTTGGAGATAATTTAATTAATTGTCATAGCCTGAACTAGTAGTATAGAGTGATCGGTTTATAGATACATACAGGTCTAGTCTATGATGACAACGACGACTTGGTGGTTTGCCTCTTAATTGATTGAAGAGCAAAGTCATTTCGTGATAAATGAGGTATTTATTAATTTCTAAAATCCTTGTTTTCTATTTTGAAATTCGATAATATTTTTGATGAAATAATTTTTATTTTATTCGAACCAACCATTTACTAGTATATAGTTCTAATTACTCAATAAAAAACACTAGAGATATACAAGTTTTATGACTAGTACATTTTAACGACTGTACTCTTTAACAATCTTATGTGAAATAAAAATATAGTCATTCTTCTTTACGACGAATGGTGGAATGATAATAATAATGATAATATCCAATACGAATTAGAATGTAAAGAAGTAGAAAATTATGATAAAGTTATGGAATCACATACTAATTATCTAACTATACTCTATAATCTTGCTTTAGTGTATAAACAAAGGCTGAAGAAGATTTATTTAGCAAAGGTAAAAGGGTATTCCTAGTAAATCAATAATCATTTCTTTATTTTTTGCGTGAACATATAATATAACTACCTATCTATGATATCACTAGAGTTATAGATTAATTAATTGTTTTTTCTAATCTTGTAATAGTTTTTTTGGCATGGCTTAAATCGGTACAGAAAAAATTATTTCAATAATTTTGTGCTTGAAAATGATAAAAATAAGCACAATTATTCAAAATAAAAAATTATTTTATTGGAGTTGTACTATGCCAACTATGCCAACTATGCCAAATTTTTTGTTTGCTGGGAGGAAAGTCTCGTTAACCGTCTTCATCTTCCTCTTCTTCTTTATCATAAGGGTTAGGAGAAGGAGAAGGATATATTTTCTCTAGATATTCATTTTTCTCTAAATATTTAATAACATATTTACCAATATCTGCTACCCCTTGACCTGTTTCTCATAGATATTAGATCGTTTTCTATCAAATCGACAATATAATCGTCAATTCCACTATCAAAACCCTTGATCTTGGCAATCAGGATCAGTGGTTCTACTAATTCTTTTGGAATTTTAGATATAAATTGTGAATTATTATCTCTTAATTCAATAGGCATTTTTTTATTATTCATCTCGCTATTATTATTATCAAAATTAAAAAGAGTAGTCGTCATCTTTCCAGGATAAGGATTTCTTTGAAGTAGCCTTTTTTACATCTGCAGGTAGTTTATCAGTTTCCTTTAAAGTTCCCCATCTTATAGCAAATTCTACTCCAAAGATATGTTTACATTTTTTGAATCCTTTTCTTTTGTTTGCTTCATAATCCTTACAAGAACACCACTCAAATTGTGAAGGGTTATATTTTACAAAGCAGTAGATATTATCACTACTTTCAGATTCGACATAGAATACATCTGTGTTCTGTAAGCGGTACATTCTGCGTGAGAGAGCAAGGACACGACCCTTGCCCTCACGTCTATCTTTTGTTGTTTTTTATGCTCAACTTGTAATTGTTGCATAGGTATATTAAGTATATTCTACTATTTATAGTATACTATATTTATTATAATATAATTTAATCATTATAGTATACTATATATACCGAACAGTATAAAGTATAGATATGGAAAATATAATTGCTGCAATGGTTAAAACTATAAAACTTGATGAAGATGTTCACTCCAGACTAGCAAAACATGGATCTATTGGAGAGACTTTTCAAGAAGTTATAATAAGATTATTAGATTATTATGAAGAAAGAGAAGGAAAACCTAAAAAGAAATGAGTTCAAATATTTTCCCTAAATCCTGTTCATATGGCTGTAATACTAGGATATATTGGAACACCTCAGAGAATACATATTTTGAAGTGTGTAGTGGGAATAGGCATCAATGTCCTAATCGCCAACAAAGTAATAGTAATTATAACAAGAAAGCCGCATCTTCTTCTCCTTCTTCATCACCACAAACAAGTGCAAATAAACTAAGTTATTACTCCACTATCACTAATAATAATAAGAAATCATGGTCTACAACTCCTAAACCAAAAATGTCTAATTCTCTTGAATTATTGCAAGGTCCTATAGCAGATATTCAGAGGAAGTATGAGATTTTGAGTGATATCGTTTTAGAAGCAAATGGTAAAGTTCATGGTTCTCAATCTCATATTATTACTGCAAATAATAATATGTATTTGATTGTTTATTATGAAGTTCCTGCTGAAGGTCAAAAGAGAAGTAAAGCAAAAGTTTGAAAATTTTACCAGTAATATCATTACTTTACAAAGAAATAATTAAAAAAATAGGGATTGTCTGACTTAAACAATCTCTCGAATGATATATTTCTTGATTTCATTGGCGAAATAGTCTATCGCTATGGATATATCATATATCACCACTGCCTTCCAGAAGGCATCCAAATATTTTTCGGAATTCATATTGTTCACACAATTTATAAAAAAAGAAGTATTTAAAAAGAGAGAAAAAACAATAATTTTCTCGTCAAAACTTTGAAATTATTAGTATTTGAGATACGTATTGGGTCTTCATTATTATATAAATTATACAAAAATTAAACAGTCTAACCGATAATCTTATTTACTCGTTTTTTGATCGGAAAAAGTTGAGTATGTCAAATACTGTAAGAGATAAAGAATGTGATTACGGAACCTATGCAAATGAAAAAAGACTGTCCGATGCAGGAATACGCTGTACTAGACCTGGTACTGAATCAGTTGATCTCAATGGAATAGCAATTGCAGTTTGTAAAGAACACTTTGAAAAAATAAATAGTTAAACTATAGTTTTTTTTCTATGGTTTAAAACCAATTTTTATTTAACTAATATTATACTCTTAATTATACTTTAAATTGTTATATACAATTTTATTTTATGCTTGATGAATTAATTATTTTTAGGAGAATAAAGTTTTTTTATCACAATTTCTTTTTGATTGACTACTAATAATTTACTAAATTTGGTAAAATAATTAGAGAAAAGACAATGATTATTGAATATGTAACATTTTTTATTGCTTCATTTGTTGAGGATATAGCCAATCTTTTTCTTCTTTTGCAATCTGTGGATCATTTAGAAAGAAATCTCCAGTAATAATAACCAATTTAGGTTTGTATTTTTTTATATCTTTTGCAAGATCAAATATCAAGAAATGTGCTAACTGATGAATTGTAAATACTCTTTTTACTATTGTATTATTTAATACCATATCTAAATTCATTTTGTACTTTTTGTGGGCTTTTTCTACTATTTTATAAAAGTCTAACTTATTATCAGAGACGAGAACATATACGTTAGCAGATTCTAAGCCACCAAATTTTTTAGATAAATGACCTCTTACAATAGTATCACAAATTAAATCAGAAGAAGGTTTGACAAAACAAATTTTATCTCCTAAGGTTAACTGTATTTTCTTTTTATTATTATTAGATATTTCAATTGAAAACCTATCAACTAAAAGATTATATGCTGTAGTAAAGTTATTAGATATATTATTATCGAAAGAAGGTTGAATTATAGCGGTAGCAGTAGTAGGAAGAGAATAATAATCAGTTTGACTTAATTCATTCTTATTCAAACAGAATGATAGAAAAAATAGTATTATAAATTCAATAGAGATGGTTAAAGAGAGGGAGGGAGAGATATCACAAATAGAAATGCTAGCAATATCAGCAACTTTCTTCTAATTCGTCCATCATGTTTCTACTGCTACTGTCGCTGATTGCTGCTGATGATGTTGTTGACGTTGACGACGATAATGACGATGTTCTTGCTGTTGCTTTTTCTGCTAGTAATAGACCTTCTTTTACTGCCTTGATACCTTCACTCTCCATTTTCAAAACATCTATACAAATATTTGCGGCAATTTCAGCACATTTTGCTTTCTCATTACCTGATGTTTTATCAGATACTACTTGATTTTCTAATGCCTTGTACAATGTCAGGAGTCTATTTTTAAGCAAATTATATTCTAAAAAGAGTGTATTATCGGTCTTCTCTCTCTGCATCTGACCATACCTTTTCTCTATGCGTTGGGAATATCTGGCTACTGTCCTTGTAGAAATATGGAGTTCTCTTGCTATTTCTTCTTGACTTTTATTCTCAAGCAATAATCTGAATATGTGTTGTAACTGTGCCTCATACTGTTGTTTGCTGATCACTCTATTTTGTCACTAAAACCAGACATATTATGACACATTCACATGAATAAATATAATGAAGATTAATAACAAATTCAGAATTTTTCATTGTTGGTTTTTTTTTGTCTGTCTATCAATTGGTATGTTTGATTTGACAGTCATTTTCATTCAGAAGGTTCTAGCCTCCTCTTCCTTCTATTTTTCCTTTTTGTTCAATTAAAAAGTACAAATCCTTGTAATTCGTTTTCAGTGTTATCATACTCATAGGTGGTATCTGTTTTTTGTATGCTGTGGTAAGTGCAGAGTTTACAACAGATTTTGAATTAAAATCAAGTTTCCTTCCGGATAATAAATCACACTTTTGTAACCATTCATTAATTATTTGATAAGATTCTTCAAATGATAATTTTTTGATGACTACTAAGTATGGTGCCAAAATTAAATTTACTATTATTTTTCTATAATCTGGAAATGGATTTGCAAGTATCTTTTGGTCTATCCATTCATAATAGTTTCTATTGGTATTATTATGGCTATTTTTATTATTTTGTCTTTTTAATCTCAATAGTATTTTTTGCTTTTGTTCATTCTCATCAATCTTTTTTTGAACCAAATAAGTCCTGAATTCTTCTAAAAACTCTCTTGGTAAAGGAGATCTATATCCATTCCATTTCTGAATAATTTTGACTTTTATATTATATTTGGAATTTATTGATCCTGGTATCCTAAGCAAACATGATTTGAATGAAGGATTACTGTTTTTGTCTGCTTTACCATTTGATAAATAATCTTTTGCAAATCTTAAAAATTCTTGTGATGGTTGGTTAAATTTCTGAAATTCTGTTACATTTTCTAAAGCAGTTGGACAATATACAGGTTGATAAATGTGGTATCCTCCCCCTGTAAATAATACTGTAGGTTGAGCATCATTATTTCCTAACTTTTCTTTAATTTTTTTTAAAGTAGTAGATAAAGCAAAATCAATACCTTTTTCTGTTTTGAAATCATTTATATCCAAGTCTATAAACATAAAATCTGGTTTGTATCTTGGTATTCCTTTATATTCTATCAAAAAAGGAAATGCATTGATTCTGCAATCTGTAAAGTCAGACTCTATGAAATGTTCTAATGCTCTTTCTTTTGAGTAAACTATTTTCTGGTATCCTAATTTTTTAGTCATTATAGTTCTTGGAAATATTATTGGTTCTTCTAAATGAGATAAGATAAAGTCTAGGCCTATTTCTATTTCATTCTTTTTCTTCTTTGTATTAATGTGGCTGTCCTCTTTGGATGCCAACATTATTTTTTGCTCTATAGTCATTATTATATCTCATCATCCTTCTCATTGTTGTGCAAAAATGACGATTCTGACAACTTTGACAACTTTTGGAGGGAGTGTCCATTTTTTTGATAATTTTTTTTATTAGATATTTCTGTTGTTTCTACTATTTTTTGCTTCAATTCTCTCGTCAAAATCTCCCTTTTCTCCTTGATTAAGTCTTTTATCAGTAGATTTTATTTCTAAAAATATGGTATACGCATCTGGAAAGTCGTCATAATTGTCATAGTCGTCATAGTTGTCACTTTCTGTGCTTATTTCTGTTTTTAATAATTGATCAAAAGTCGTCATAGTTGTCATCTTTTTCTTCTATTGCTGTTGCCGTTGTCGTTGTTGCTTTTGCTATAGTTTAACTTCTATCTTGACGTTATCTTCTTTCAAATGACTGCTGCTATACAGGTCTTCAAATCGCTCTAATTTTTCAACTTCAAAAATTAAGGCTTTACCATAACTTTCTTTTTTGATATCTGCAGCAAATTGATTACGAATTGTTGTGGGTAATGAATTAAGATATAATGTCCCATACTCTATAGTCTCATAAGCATATTTGTTTTTATTTTCATCATATTGTCCATCTATTTCTGCTTTAAATCTGTCCTTTCCAATAATATCTTTCCAAATATTGATAAATGGAACTTTAACGGTTTTTTTCTTTTGCTTTAATTCTGAATAAGTGTTTACTGAAATATCTAATCCGGCTTCTAAAAATACATTCTTCTTAATAATTGGATAAAGCGCTGCTTCTAGACTATTTCCTTTTCTTGTCCTTCTCTGTCTTATGAATACTTCTAATGTCCTTATAATTTCTTGTAATGCTTTTGTACCATAAAATAACTGCAATAATGGCTTACAAAGTTCGTTATCCCTATTTTTAAGTCCAGTTTCGATTTCTGGTAACAAATCTTTATAATGGATCAGCCTGTAACAGAGCATTAACTTTCTATAATCTAATAACTCGTTATACAATTTTTGCAACCTAGGACTTTTATTAATATTTTCACTAACTACCTCCTTTATAGAATATTTTACTTTACCAGGTCTGCAATTAAATATGAAAGTTCTATCTACAAGTCCTTGGACTTTGTATTCTTTTAATGATTTTTCTGCTAGAATCATCTTGTAACCAAATGTTTTAAACCATTTCTGATCCTGATTTCTGGAATTCATATTTATCTTGGGAACTTTTCCATTGTATTCATATCCTGATTTTAAAATCTTGACTTTATCTGGGTCCTCTGATATGTTATCCCCTTCATCTTCAATAATTACACATTGACCAGGCTCAATATTTCCCATTACTGTAATAATTTGCACCACTAATTGCAGTTCCCTTGATTACTCTATAAACAGTATATTCAAAAGTATAACCAATACTACTTTTACCAACATCATTTGTACCTACTCCTTCGCTATAATGCGTTGCTGAAAACAAATCTTGGAAATGAGTTACAATAGAATCTGCTGCAAGTAATACAATTATGTGATCGTCTTGGTCTATATAACTAGAGAAAAATGATTTAGCGTAGAGATATGGTTCATCTAATGAAGTTATTTGTTTTGCTTTATTCAAGAAAAAGGCTAGTTCTTCACCAGATTCAAACTCATATGGTGTATACGGATACTCTTCTCTTTCTGGAGGTCTCAGAACTCGGCTATTTTCCTCAATTTTCTTTATTAATTCCAGTTGTCTTGAATCATAGTTGTATTTTACAAAAAATGGTAATCCATTAACTAATACTGCTTCATGTAAATCCCCCTTACCCATTTGAGAATATTTAAAAGTAACAAATTCTCGATCTTGTTTAGAGTCATCTTCTTCTTTACTACTACTATTGTAATCGTCTTCAATATTGTTGGCTTCAAGAATTTCGTCATAGTTATCATTCAAATGGCTTTTTAGCAGTCGCTTTGATTCTTCATCATTTATTCCATTTTCTTCAGCCATCTCTGCAATTGTATTAAGGTTGTTCTGCCACTTCTTACGGTCTATTGTAAATATTATATCAGTACATGCATCATGATTCAATGATATTCTTACATCATTAGTATCAATGTAATAGACTGAATTAGTTACTAAACCATTTTGCTTTAATTGATCACTTTGTTTTAATTCAATTATTTTTTTAGTAGAATTATCATTGTTATTAGTGTTCATTTTTATTATTGTTAAACAAGGGTCCTAACCTATGTTGGATTAGTTGATTGACAAAATCTTCCATTTTATCCATGGAGATGAAGACTTGACCTTCACTTTCTTCTGCTATTGTTAATTCTTCAAACGGTGGTGAATAAATGCTATCTCCAGTTTCAGATACAACATTAAATGATTCATAATTTTTTGGTCTAGTTTTATCAGTAGTAGTATTATTAGTATTAATACTATTAACACTAGTATTAGGAAGAAACGATTTATTTAATAACTTCTTAGTTCTACTATTACTATAAGAGGTATTAATCGCTTCAAGGTCGATTCTTGCTTCATTTTCTTTTTTTATCATTTTGCTGAAATGTACCTCCTTATTTCACAATTTGAAAAAGGAATCAAAGGTTCAGCATTGCAATTTTTTACTATTTTAATGGCTTCTTTAGTAGTCAATAAATTATATTTTAATAGTTCACAAACCATACTACTAATTTATTTGACCAAATCTTTAAAATCAAAATATCGATTTATGTAATTGTTATAGATATTTGATTGTTCTTCAAGAAATTTAGGACTAAAAAAAATCAATTTATGTCACTCTTCTCCTTTTGTCTAGTAATAAGTTTCTTTATGACAGTGTCAAAAGAATCTTGCAATGTGCCTAGTTGACTTAGTTGGTTATAAGTTTCGTTTGTGACTTTTAGCGTTTTATATTTATTAAGTTTTGTCAATCTGTCATTATAAAAGTGTAAAAAGTAGTATTTATATACTTGCATAGATAACTAGATAACCATTAGATGAGTGAGGAAATAGTATTAAATGAAAAACAGAAAGAAGTGTTAGATTATATTAGAAAATATTCAGGGCGTGGGGATCTTACAGAAAACAAGATTGTGAATACATTTAAAAATGGTAATACCCACAATAAAAAAAAATATGCTCGGATGACTATTTTAAATATAATTGATTATTTACACAATAATAATTTTATCAAAATAGACGAAATTAATACCCAATACCATATCATAAGACCTAATAATGATCATTTATTGAATAGGTTAGAAAATGAGTTAGATGAATTTGAAGAAAAGTATTTGATACTTACTGAGAGATTAAAAAATTTAGTAAAGTCAACACGAGATAATAATACCAAACGACGAGATAACAATATAGAATTAGCCTATTATTTCTATTTATTATTTCAGCATTTGGTTGGGACTTATGTTATGAATATGCTAGTAAAATGGCCATATGAAACAAAATATAAAGATGAAAAGATGTTAGGAAGATTATTTATTACTGTATTCAAAAGGCTGCAAAAAATACATACTTCAAATAAATTGTTAATTTCTCCTTCAGAAGAAATACCTACAATCCCTAATTTAGGTCAAAACTTATTTGTTTTAGATAAAGAGACTATTGAGAATATGTTAAGACTATGCAAGGAAAATGATATACAGCCAGAAACTGAAAAGGTATTAGATACTTTATGGAAAATAAGTAAGTATTTTTTTCCCTTTGCTAGACCAAAATTTGGAAAAGATTCACAACCAGAAGAAGGTTTTAAATCAAATAATAGAATACCAGATAATTGGAGAGATGTTATAGATTATAATAACAAATAGATTACAAATAAGTTTTAAACTAGTTCTTTCAATACAAAAATACAATAAAATAGTTTTAGAGTTAAATCTTTCTTGTTATTGCTAGCAAAAATAGCAGTTTAGGTAAGCATTACCTAACTAAAACAGACACAAATATTATCAATTAGAATCTTTAGGAGGTTTATTTTTTCTTATTATTGCTGTTAGTAGAAGAAGAATTAGAAGAAGGAATTGCTATTTCTCCTATTGCTTTATTGTTGATTTCTGGCTTTAATTCTATTCCTTTGACTATCATTCCATCACTTTCAGTAGTAGTAATGATCTTATTTGTTGGATCTGCTAAAAGTGCTCTATTGACAGTATCTGAAAGAAACTTGATAGACTCTTGTAACGCTTTAATTTGGCTATCCTTCTCTTTCATTTTTTTATCTATAACATATTTTTGATAGTCATCTTGCTCTTCAAGTTGCTGAACCTTCTCTTCTAATCTGTTCTCGTTATTAATGGTTAATGAATCAATGGCTGCTACATACCCCTTACATTCTTTTGTTCCTTCCAATAAAATATGCATATCTGGCTTAAAATAATGTTTGCGCACTCCTGGCAATTTATGACCCATTAACAATTCAACAAAATCAGGATATACTCCAGCCTTTCTTGCTTCTGTATCGAAGTATTTGCGCAATGAGTGAGTTAACATGGTAGGATGTCTTTTCTTTTTTCTCTTGTTTTCATAGTCATATTCAATCTTTTGTTTTAAAGCAGAATGTTTTATTAGACCTTCATTAACAAGATACTTGATACCACCTATTCCAATATGTCTAGGATTATTTAGTTTAAAGTGATCTTGTGGATTGAATTGTTCTCTTATGAGAGGAGAATTTCCATTTAGATTTTCACCTGCATGTTTTCTATAGTTTAGGTATGAGTCAATGGCAGAAGCGCATTCAGGTGTGCAAAATGTTTTATAATTGAATTTACGAGATTTTTCATAAACATTGATTTGATAAATATTATTACTGAATTTTTGAATTTTAGTTAGGTTTCTTAATTTTAACTGTGGGATACCACCTATACGAATACCAGAACTTGACATTAGTAAAATGACAATCTTAACACGTGGATCTGTGGCAGTTGTTAACATCTTTTGGATTTCAGCCCTAGTATATGGCCTATCTACTTCTATTCCATTTTCTTCATCATAATTACTGGGATTTTCTTGTATTGTAGAACTATCATCATCTGTATCATCATTTCCCAAATACATCTTGATAAGTGACCACTTCAAATCATACTCCGAATTTACATAGTAGAATTTCTTTACAGCATTTAGGTATTGACTTGCTGATACATAGGTTATTTTCCGCTTTTCCCTTAGATAGACAAGAAAAGACTTGATATCATTTTGAATTGTTTTTTTATCTTTATTTATTATCAAGTCAGTATAATTTTTGGCTCCTAAAAAATCCATAAAATATCTAAGACGATTAGTATAGAGAGATTTTGTGATCTTAGTTTTTCAAGTATTTATAAAATTTAGATAGAGTATTTCATTTTGTTGTTCTTGTTGTTGATTCTGCTGTCTTAAAAGGCTCAATTATAGTAGAATAATATGAAAAGTGGTATATATTGATAGTATATGTTTGCTATAAAACATAATATTGGAAGTGGAACTGTTTATAATATTGTTTATGAATGGAGCAATAGCATCGGTATTAAAAAAGCCTATGTATTGAGAGAAGTAGCGGTAAAACTAAGAAAAATGGATTAACTATAATAAGTGATTGTGCTAGGAATTAAAATGTCAATGACTTTTAAAAAGCATGGAATAAAAGAAGACGAAGAACAGGATGGGTTTATCAATTTTTTAAAGGAGATTTACTTGAAATATCAAGAAGCTTCTTTAACACATCAAAAAGTTTTTATTTAATTGGTAATATTTAACATTTTTCTAGTCAAATAAAAATTTCTCAAAATACCTCATTTTCTGAAAAAGAAGACGGAGCAAAAAGAAGGATTAGAAGTTTCTATTCATAATTTTTATCACAAAATAAATAAATTAGAAAATCTACAAAAGGATAAAGAACAAGAACTACAAAGTTTATTAGAAATGTTAGAAAAAATGTCCAACCATTATATACCAATTAGCCTATATTTTCTAATTCTATTTACTTATAATATCATATAAGCAGGAAAAAATATTTGCTATCGTGTTTAATATATGTAATCTTACTACTTTAAAGTATTCCAACAGCGATTTGATTAGAAAATATATGCTAAGTGGTATAGATTATTTACTATGACAAAATATGAATTAGACAAATATGAAATAAGTATGGAAAATTTAAATCAGTTTGTGAATTGCGTAGTTGGAATAGCAAAGGAGAATTATGATGTTACCAAAGTTTTAGAAAAAATAGGAGATTATGATAATTTAGTATACTATTTACAACTTTATAAAAATGAAGTAGAAGCAAAGAAAAATGAATTGGATAAACTAAATCAAGATATAAACTACAATAAAGACTTGTTAGATTCATACAGAATAAAATTATGTATTATCGAGGAAATGGAAAGAATGGATTTTGGCATTAATGAGTTAAGAATTTTATTTAATACTTTAAATGAAATTGGTAGAGAGAATAATAAAAGTTTAGCTGAAATAAAAAAAAGATTTTTTTGATGATCTGAAAGATTATAATGAGATAATTAGGTCAAGAAAGGAAATAGACAGATTAAAAAATGAACTTAAAAATCTAGAGATACAGACAATAAAAGAAAGAGAAAAAGATATAATTCATATCCAAAAGTGATAGAGAACATAGAAAGATTATCAAATGAGGAATTTCTGAAAATGATATTATAACAATAGATAAAATTGTATCAATGAGTGGTATAAGTCATCTGTACAAGGATAAACATAGATACAAACAAACTTTAATGAATGAATTACAAAAACATGGAAATTTAAAGCTAGCAATAAAAAATCTCAAAGGTAGAAAAATATATTTAAAATCATATTCTTAGTTAATAATTAAATATAAAGTTCAAATATTCATAACAATAAAATTTAAATTACTGTGGTTCTATGGTTGATGGAGGTTTACTTGAGATTGCATATGTTACCCATGATACTCCATCTACTTCGTTTGTAATTCTATTACTCATTCTTTCTAATACATGGTATGGAAGTTTTGTCCAGTCTGCAGTCATTGCATCTATTGAGTTAACTACTCTTATAATCACAATATTCCCATATAGACGTCCGTCTCCTATTACTCCTACAGCTTTATCGTCCCCTACTGCAGCATAGGCTTGCCATACAGAATTGTATAAATTTGCATTAATAAGTTCATCTTCAACAATTTTACTTGCATGTTTTGAAATTCTTATTTTCTCGGGTGTTATTTCTCCTATTATTCTAACAGCTAAACCCGGTCCTGGAAATGGATGTCTATTTAAAAGTTCATCTGGAACCTCTAGAATTTTAGCAACTTTTTTAACTTCATCTTTATAAAGATATCTTAAAGGTTCTAATACCTTAAGATTAAGTATAGTCGGAAGGCCTCCTACATTATGATGAGTTTTTATTATTGATGCAGGTCCTACAGAAATACCACTTTCTATGACATCTGGATATAAGGTTCCCTGTGCTAACCATTGAAATTGTTCTTTTTCATTCTTTACTTCTTCTTGAAAAACATTAATAAATTCGCGACCTACTATTTTCCTTTTCTCTTCCGGATCGGTTACACCTTTTAATTTCGTTAAAAATTTCTCAGAGGCATCGATATAGAGAACATTTAGACCTATTTTTGTTAAAAGATCCATTACTAGAGATTCTTCATCGTATCTAAGCAAACCATGATTGACAAAGATACATTGCAAATTATCATGAACTGCACGATTCAATAAAACTGCAACAGTAGTAGAATCTATTCCTCCACTAACTGCGCATAATATTTTATCATTACCGACTTTTTCCTTTATATTTTCAATTGTACTTTCAATAAAATTCATGATATTCCATTCAGGTTTTGCTTTACTAATATGAATAGAAAAATTCTTCAAAATTTCATAACCACGTTCAGTATGAATCACTTCAGGATGAAACTGAATACCATAGAATTTCTTTTCTTGATTTCCAATGGCAGCAGAGAAAGAACTTTCTGTATGAGCTAATACTTTAAACCCAGTAGGAATACTTTCTGCTGTATCTCCATGACTCATCCAACAATTTATACTTCCGTCAAAGTTTCTAAAAAGGTCTGATTTGTCATCTATTGTCAAAATTGCCTTTCCATATTCCCTAGTATTGGATCTTTTAACCTTTCCTTTAAAATTATCAACGATTATTTGATGTCCATAACATATTCCTAAAATTGGTATTCCCATCTCAAAGATTTTTTTATCAGGTTTTGGAGAATTTTCAGTATATACACTTGCAGGACCTCCAGAAAATACTATCCCATTAGGGGAAAGTTTTTTAATTTGTTCTGATGTTAGATTATAAGGATAAATTTCACAAAAAACATTTGCCTCTCTTATTCTTCTACATATAAGATGACTATATTGAGATCCAAAATCCAGAACAATTATTTTATCCATATTAGGTCCTACTTCCAAGAGTATTATCTTTTTCTAACATTCTTGTAAAAACCCATGCAGAAGTGTTGATAATATCAGTAAGTCTTTCCTTTTCTCTATAATTATTTATAATTATCTTTTTGATTCTTCCTTCATATTCATCAATAGTATAATTTAAAAGATCTTCATTAGAAAGTTGTTTTTGACGATTTTTTGCTCGATCCTGACTAATCATTCCTTCTAAGATCCTTTTTATAAAAAATGACTTAAATGGAGGAGTATCAATATTGAAGAATAACCCTTTCTCTGTAGTTATTTCAATTGTTTGTGGGGAAATATTTACTTTTGCTAATAATAAATTATCTTTGAGCCTTTTAAGATCCCTTGTTTCTGTAAAAGTAGAAACGTTTTCCTTTAAATTAGCAGAATTATATTTTTTATTTTCCATTTTTATAGCAGGTTTATTAGGAATAACTGAATCTTGTCTTTCGCTAATAGTAGAACCTTCTGAGTGATTTATTGAACGTTCTAGTTTAGATGCAGGTTTAAAGCTTTCTTGTTTTAATAAATTATCAATAAGTAGAAGAAGGCGTTTAAGTCGGTCTATTTCTTCCTGTTTATCAGAAATCTGTTTTAATATCCAATCTCTTAATTCTGCAGCATTTTTAATATCTTCTTCTGAATATAACATTCAATGTAAAATATAATGAAAGAATATAAAGTTGTTTTTACAATCGAATACTAATATCGATATCGATATTGCTTAAGGTTATAGAATCAAACTATTAAAATTCTAGAGTAATTTAACCATTGATTATTAAATTATTGATAGATAAATTCAATTCTTTTCTACAATCATTTCAAATTTCAATTAATTGATTTTTCACTTTGCTCTAATCAATTTTAAAAGTTATTGATATAACTGACAATAAGAACTCAAATTATGAAATAATATCAGCAAAGATTAATTTTATGACAATATAAAAAAACATTATTTTGGATATTATTTCTCAATTGCAATCAAGAAATCAACTATTTTTAAAACTTAAGGTGTAATTTTAAAATATTTAAAACCAATTATAGGTTTTTTAGAAGTATCAAAAAGATTTGATTTTGTATTTTTAGCTAGAACTTGTAAAAGTCTTTTTGCAATTTGTAGTTTTTCTCTTTTAACTTTAACATTATTTATTATCTCTTTCGAATATTGTCCAATACTATCATCAAATAACATTCCAACTAATACAATATCTTTTGCTCCAAATTCTTCTGCGAGGAATACACATCTATCTCCATCAGTAAATCCTCCAAAGTTATATACATGTTCAACAGGCATTACTTGAGTTGTTCCGATAATTTTTCTAAATTTAGGTATATATTTTCTCATTAAATCTACATTATCACTATGTGCATGAATCACCATAATCGCCCCAAGTTTTTCTGCTTTTACCAAAAACTGTAGGTCACCATCTAAATCTGTGACGACAATATCAGGTTTAATATTATTTTCTATTAAAAACTTCACTGCACCATCTGCAACTATTTTAACAAATGATCTATTTTTCTTGATAAAAGAAGTATAAAGATCTAAATTGGGTCCAGCACCAATAGCTAAGACTTGTTTACCTCTAATTTTTTTATCTAAAATTTTAGGATCAAGAAATTTTTGTTTTATCAAATTTGAAAGAATATAGGCAGCTTTTTGATCTTCTTCAGTACTATATCCCATTTTTTTTCTAATATCTTGATAATACGGAAACCAGGTTACAAATTGCACAGATAATATAATTAATAACTTATTAATAGACTATATGTTAAAGCATTTTAAATGAAGACTATCTATCATTTACATTTTTAAATATCCACAAGAACTTTTAAATGACAATATATATTTTATTTGTGAATTTACTAAATGGAACTAACAAGACAAGAAGAGATGGCCTTAAAAGGAGAATACGGAGAAGGATTAGAGCTATCTTATAAAATACTTGTTGCAATAGGAAATGCTAACAATGCGTCAAAACTAATTCCTATCAAATGGGCTCACATTTCAGGAGTTAATTTTAATACTATAGGAGAAGCCGGCGTAAAATTTCTTTCAAGTTTAGATAAAAAAACTAAAGTTACAGTCACAACAACTCTAAACCCCATGGGATTTGATTCCAAGAAAGACAATAACCTTTCAGATTATTTTAAATCAAATCAAATGTCAATTATAAATTCTTATTTATCTTTAGGTATAATGCCTTCTTTCACATGTATACCTTATGAAATTTTCGATCTGCCAAATAAAGGAGAGGTAGTTAGTTTTGCAGAAAGTAATGCTGCAGTATTTGTAAACTCCATACTAGGAATTAAAACAAACAAAGAGAGTGCTCTGAGCTCATTAGCAAGTGCAATAACTGGTAAGACACCATACTCAGATTTATTAATTGATGAATTTAGAAAACCAAAAATTAGTATTCAACCAGAAATAAATTTAGAAACAGAATTAGATTTTGGACTATTAGGTTATTTTGCTGGAAAAATAACTAACGAAAGTTGTACAGGATTAGAAATTAATTTTGAAAATTTAGATATTGTCAAGTCAAAAGCTCTTTCAGCAGGTATTGGAACATCAGGTAGGGCTGGAATGTTTAATAATACAAATAAGGATTGTGAAAGAGTGTCTTTTGGAAAAACAGAGCTCAATCAAGTAAAAGACGATTTAAATACAGCTGAAAAGGGAGAATTAATAGTATTTGGAAGTCCTCAATTAGGCACAGATGAATTAAATTTGCTTGTTCATTTAACAGAAGGAAAAAAATTTAGAAAACCCTGTAAAATATTCTGTCCTCGTTCTGTAACAGAAATGGAATGTAATAATGAAATAATAAAAAAATTAAGAAATGCAGGAGCAGATATTATTTGTGATTCCTGTACATGCTTAACACCGCTAATAACAAAAAATGATTACAATTCAATTGTAACTAATAGCATAAAATGTGCATACTATATGAAACATTCAAACAAAATAGATGTCTCTTTGAAAGATATGGAAACCATAACAAAAGAATACTGTGAGTAATTTCTTTCATGATAAAAATAAATTGTAAAAAAATTGTTGGTGGAAAGGCAGATGGTTTAGCATTATTATCAAATAGACCAATTAATATGCTCTCAATGTTAGATACGAAATCTGGAAGGATAAAAGATGAAGATCATGATTTATTTAATCAAACAGTTAAAGATAGAATTCTTATTTTACCTAATTGTATTGGAAGTAGTGTAGGAGCTTATATTTTTTATTCATTAAAAATCAATGGTGTCAGTCCAAAGGCAATTATTTGTACTAATAGATGTGACATTATAACTGCATCAGGTTGCGCAATATCAAATATACCTCTTGTAGATGGAACAGGCTCAAGTTTTAAATCATTAGATAATAATACCAAAGTTACAGTTGATGCAGATAAACAAATAATTATAATCCACACAATTTAATTTTCGGAATATCTATCAGTATTACCATCGGTGCGTGGCAATCGATGGGCGAACTGATCATGTATAACGTGAGATGAAGACCAAAGTCCACGTACCGATAAAATAATAGATAGAAAATTAATACTTCATGATCATCGCAAAGAAAAACAAAAAAATATTTTTGTATTATTCTTGTGGAGAGATTATTATTATATTATCTCCTTTAAGAAGCAGATTTCCTAATTTATTAACTTCTTCAGCTTTATATTCTGTAGCATCGCTTAGGACAAGATTCATATGTTGATCAAATTTTTCTAATATACCTTTAACTACTTTATCACCTTTTAGTTTAATTATTATGTTCTTTCCAATATTTTCCTTTAATACTTGCACAGTTACATCAATAGACAATATAATATCATCATAAATTACAATATATAATTTAATAGATTCATTTTTTTATTAAAAAAATAAAAAGTTTCTATGTAAAATAGACAATTATAAAAGATATGAGAATACAAATAAATTAGAATAATTCAACTTTATCCATTAACAATAAGTTATCTACATAACACTGACATCATGAGGTTGACTTTCAATATAGCCAGCTGTAGTAATTCGTACAAATTCAGCATTTTGTTGCATTTCATTAATGGTTTTTGCACCACAATAACTTAATCCAGAACGCAAACCTCCGACTAACTGACGGATAATCTCTACTACACTTCCTTTATAGGAAACCATTGCTTCTACACCTTCAGGTACGTAATCATTAAGATCCTCTGACTCTACTATTTTTTCTCCTTCTTCACGATATTTTCTTCCTAATGAGGCATAAAAAGATGCCATTCCTCTATAAATTTTATATTTTTTACCATTTTTAACGAGTGTTTTTCCAGGACTTTCATCAGTTCCTCCCAATAGACTTCCCACCATTACAGATGAAGAACCTGCTGCAAGTGCTTTGGTTACATCACCTGAATTTCTGATACCACCATCAGAAATTACAGGAACATCATATTCTTTGGATATTTTTACACTATCAAAAATTGCAGTTAATTGTGGAACACCAGACCCAGTAATAACTCTAGTAATACAAATCGATCCTGAGCCTACCCCCACTTTTACAGCATCCACACCAGCTTTAATTAAATCCTCTGCTCCTTTGCCAGTAGCTATGTTCCCAGCTATTAATTCACAATCTTTGAATGCTTTTTTTATTAAATGAACACAATTTACTGCATTGTCACTATGACCATGAGCTATATCAACAACTATAACATCTGCACCTGCTTCCAATAATGCTTCAGTTCTCTCTAAATAATCTCCTTTAACCCCAACAGCAGCTCCAACCAACAAACGCCCTTTTTTATCCTTAGAAGCATTTGGGAACTCTTCCATTTTTAAAATATCTTTACTAGTTATTAATCCTAAGATTTGTTTGTCTTTATCAATTATAGGTAATTTTTCAATTCTATTCTTATGCAAAATATCTTTAGCTTTTTCGATTGTAGTTCCTAATTCAGCAAAAACTACATCTTTACTCATTACCGAAGAAACATTACTCTCAAAATTAGTTTCGAATAAAAGATCTCTTTTAGTAATGATTCCTGCCAATTTTTTGTCTTTTTCTACCAAGAGACCAGATATTCCAAAATCGTGCATAATTTTTTTTGCATAGCCTACAGATGAATCTATACTAATAGTATATGGTTGTTCTATCATCACAGATTCGAATCTTTTAACCTTTAATACTTCATCTACTTGATCTTGTATTGTCATAAATCTATGTATAATTCCAATACCTCCTTCTCTTGCTAATGCTATTGCCATAGCTGATTCAGTTATTGTATCCATATTAGCACTGATAACAGGAATATTTAAATTGATATTTCTTGATAATCTAGTTTTTAAATTAGTTTGGGACCGAGATATAATTGGAGAACGTTTTGGAATTAGTAATACGTCATCAAAAGTTAGACCTTCTCTAATATTCAATATTTCATTTTATTATTAAAATAAAGAAGAATTATAAGTTTTGCATCATTCTAAAGTCAATAACCAATGAACCTTTTAAATTTGTAAGTTTTAAATTTCATAATAGAAAAAGCAATAGAATAATACTAATATATCAATTGTAAAGTATTTAATGCTAACATTGTTTCCTTAACATTATGGGTTCGAATAAGAGTTGCACCATTAATAATAGCAATAACTTCCATTATTAAGGATGGAATAAGTCTTTCATCAATTCTGAGATTCAACAGTTTTCCCAAAAAGGATTTATTTGAAATCGAAATACAAATGGGCAAAGAGAGATTAGAGAGTTCCTTCAAATTAGATATAATTTCTATATCTCTAAGATACCACGGTATTTTTGTTATTTTTGTAAAAAAAGGATTATTACTTTCTTTTCTAAAAAAACCTATTGATGGATCTATTATAATATCAGTTTTCTTAATCCCAGCTTTTTGTGCGATCGTTATACTATCACGAAGAATTTTCTTTGTTGAGAAAGACTTGCCTTTAAGAAGTTTATGAGGATTTTTTTCATATGCACCTATTATTATAGGAATATTATATTTTGATGCGACTTCTGCCATTTTATGATCATATTTTAGTCCACAAACATCATTTATCGCATGTGCTCCCATCTTTATGGCCTCTTCAGCTACTATGGATCTAGGAGTGTCTACAGATATAGGAAGTTTACAATTTTCTTTTATTATTTTAATAGCTTTTGTTAATCTGACTATTTCATCATCTGAAGAAATCATCGTATTAAGATAGGGAGCCGTTGACATTGCACCTATATCAATAATATCTGCTCCATCATTTTCTAACTTTTTTGCATAAGAAGAAATTTCATCGATACTAGTTTTTATTGAATTCTTATAAAAAGATTCTGGACTAACATTTACTATTCCCATAATTTTTATTGAATTCTTACCAATAGGAACATCTCCAATGTAGGGCATTTTTCATTTCTATGGAATCTATCTCTATTATTATTGTTCTAAATATATATAGTAAATTGAGAATGTTAATAAATATCTGGAAAAATAATATGGGAGAGATTATGAAGTTTAATGTGATTGTTGATTGATTTCCATTGATGAAGATAAAATCTTTGAAGTAATCAGAAAAAGAAAACCTGTATCAGTAGCACTAAATGGTCCTGAGGCCTTATTCCCAAAGATGCAAGAGACAGGAAAAAAGATTATGGAACAGTTTGATATTCCAGCCTATATTATAGGTGATACCTGTTGGGGATCTTGTGATCTCAATACCCATGCTGCAGATATGCTAGGTGCAGATTTGTTATTTAATATTGGTCATACAATTTCTATAGAAACTCTTGATAAAAAAGTAATTATGATCAATGCATATGATGATGTAAAATTCGATACAGTAGTAGAAAAATTTGCTAAAGAGATGACAAATAGAGAATATAAAACATTAGGTATAGTTACAGATAGCCAACATTTAGATCAAATACAACCATCAAGAAAAATACTTGAGAATCATGGTTTTAAAATAGTAATGGGCGATGGTAAAGGACAATTAAATGATGGCCAAGTTTTTGGCTGCGAATTTTATCCAGCGTATAATATACAAAGGAGAATTGATGCTTATGTTTTTTTAGGCCAAAGTATATTTCATTCTGTTAGTATTGCAATGTCAACAGAAAAACCTACTTTTATGTTGGATCCGTATTTTAATGAATTTCATCAAGTAAATGACAAGGCAAGGACTATGGAAAAGAAAGCCATTCTATCAATTTATAAAGCACAAGAAGCAAAAAAAATTGGAATAATCATAGGATTAAAGGAAGGTCAATTTGCAAAGATAAAAGCCCTAAATTTAAAGAAGTCTCTTGAAGCTTTTGAAAAAGAAATACAATTATTTGCATTAACAGAAATTACTGAAGAAAGATTAAGAAATTTCAAAGGAATTGATGCTTTTATTCAAGTAGCTTGTCCAAGAATAGCTATAGACAATCATTTTAGTAGACCATTACTTTCTGTACCACAAGCTGAAGCATTAATTAAGGTTTTAAAAAATGAACCTATTGATGATTTCTTAAGACTACGTCACTGGCTATAAAAATTAAGTCGATCATATTTTAAATTAGTTTTTATGACCTAGACTATTGTAAAATTCTCATTATATCAATGCGAAGGCAGCAGCCTATTAGTACCACCTTGGATAAAAATCCCAATCTCATATCTTACGTAATCTACCACGTAGACAAACTAGCACAGTTATGTTACCTTAGGATTGCTCCCTTCAGGACCACCTACTTCAAGGGATTAACAGTCAAGACCAGATACACATTCGAATGGTTTGCTGCTCATATCCATCCAGTTCGGCATAATTGCATTTAAATTAGATAGGCAGGAGACTTTTATCTAATAGTTACTGATTCTAGCATAAGCCTATTTCCAGAGAAGCATATAGCTACCATACATGTTCTTCCCTGTCTCTATAATTTTATTTTTACTATATTATATTTGTCTATTAATCATTTTTTAAAATTTTTAGGTTGTTACAAACGGAACAAACAGATCCTGTTGATTCATGTCCACAAATATTACATTTATTTTTCAAGGAATTATCCATATTTTTTAATATTTTGGATATTTTCAAAATAGAATTATATGTATTATATTTAACACCGGACCGATTTTCCTCTAAAGAATTAAAAAATTCTCTTATTTCACTCCTAATACTTTCATTCTGATATGGACATTGTTCGGATTGAAATGGAATATTTTGTTGAAGTGCATAAAAAACTATTTCTCGTTCATAAATGTCTGTGAATGGTTTAATTTTTTTTATTTTTTTTTGTACCGTAATAAATTGGTTCTGGATACGTCCATCCTATTCTATTTATATCTCCTGAAATAACATTTATCATAAAGGATTGAAGTTGATCATCAAGATTATGTCCTGTTGCTATAACATTTGCCCCTACATAATCTGTAGCTATATCTATAGCCCTTCTTCTAAATGTTCCACATATAGAGCAAGAAGTCATTTTTTCCGATGGACGTATTGATATAGATTCATCCATATCCTTTCCAAATAGTTCTTTATAACTAAAAATTTCATTTTTAATATTTAATCTAGAACAAAATTCTTTAACTATTTTTAGAGATTCATCTCTATATCCAGCAATTCCTTCATCTATTGTAATTGCAATAATATCGTTAGTTCTCTTTCTCTCAAAGAGATGTTTTAAAACTAATAATAGTGAAAGACTATCTTTACCACCAGAAACACCTACTGCTATTTTATCTCCATAATTAACCATTGAAAATTTTGAAATAGTTCTACATGTTTTTTCTTCAATAGAAAAGATGAAACATGATCTACACAGATATTCACCAGAATATTGTCGAAAATACACACTATGTTTATTTTGACATTTTGAACATAAGATATGTTGTAGCATCTATATGCAAATTTTTTAGTATTTGATAATATTTAATTCAAACTAGGACTTCTATTTTTTTGATTAACCTATTGTACTTATTTTACAATTTTGAATATCCATAAATAATATACTAAATTCAATCATGATCAAATTAATATTATATATTTTGATAATCTAACTAAGAATCATGAATATTAAGCCTAATTTATTAGATTATATTAACTGTAGAATATTAGATGTTTTAAGTAAAAATTCTTCACTACCATTTGTAGAATTAGCTAAACAAATTGGAATTTCAGATGCAACTATACATACAAGAGTCAAAAAACTATTGGCTTTGGGCATTATTAAAAAATTTACTATTTTTGTAGATAATAATTTGCTTGGATATGATCATTTAGCGTTTATTAATTTAAAAATAGAAAAGGGAAAAACAGAGGAAACAATAAAAAATCTTATGGAAATAGATGAAATTTTAGAAATACATGAGATCTATGACAAATTTGATTTGATAATTAAAATTCGATCTAAAAATTTGGACGATATGAGAGATATAATTGTAAATAGAATATTATCAATTAATTATATAAAAGAAACAGAGTTAATAACAGTTTTAAGAACTAGAAAGGAAGAGCAGATGATCTCATTATATAAAGAAATTAATAAAAAAACTAAAGAATTCTTTTAGTCTTTACATATTAATTTCTTTGTTTTTCTTTTTTTGAGGATTGCCACCAATCTAAGTAATCATCATGCATTCTTTTTTTAGAATCAGAAGAATCAATTTGTGATTTATCTTTTAATTCCTCAATTTTGTCTCTGGAAGCATACAGACCACAACTTTTACAAATAAAATTTTTTGTAGATGAATCCATTTTTAATTCTCCACCACATTCAGGACAAAATTTGACCAATTTAGTATAGAATATATATAACCTTATAAAAGTATTATGAGACAAGGATATTGAGTTTATTTAATTAAATATATTTAGTATTTTTCGAAATTATTTGTAATGGTAAATAAAATTATAACAATAATATATTCATTTATTGTAATAAATAATCAAAAATTAAGCTGAATAAGAGAATTATAATATGAATATGACTATTTTTTCTCTAAAACGAATATATATATAATTTATGAATCTTCATATTCAAATAATCTTGGGAGAAAATTGAAATCATTAGATAAAGCTATTTTGAAAGCAATATATGTAAGTAATTTAAATCCATCAAAATCATTTTTAGAATATTTACAAGAGAAATATCAAATAGATAAAAGCTTTTTTGAGTCAAGAATAACTAGATTAATAGATTTAGGATTCATAGAAAAAATTAATCTTGAACAATATAAACTCAATCCATTGGGTAGAGAAGCCTTAAAGGTAGTTCTTGTAGGAGGTGTTTTTGATATATTACATCCTGGTCACATATTTACTCTCAAGACAGCCAAATCACATGGTGACCTTTTGGTAGTAGTAATTGCAACTGCATCTACAGCTACAAAAATTAAAAAAAATAGAGTAATATTGCATAATGAAAACTTAAGAAAGGAACTGGTTTCTTCATTAAGTTTCGTAGATTTGGCATTAATAGGAAAAGAAGGAACACTATTTGATACAGTGGAATATGTAAAACCTGATATCATAGCACTAGGTTATGATCAATCTCATACAGAGAGTTATATTTCAGAAAACTGTAAGAAAAGAAACATAAATGTTAGAATACTAAGGTTAAATACTCCTATTCCAAATATCAAGAGTTCTGAATTAAAGCAAAAATTAGGATACTCATTCTACAAGATATGACTTTAATTCTTTATTTGGATAATTCATTTTAACTTTCAATTTGATATAATCGCCATTTTTTAATGAAAATTGTTCTTTAATTGAAAATGGAGCTATTATTTCCATTATAGAATCATCATAATGAGTTCGTTCTAATATCAAAATATATGAATTGATATTGGTACTATCATTAATGTAAGCAGGATAACATTTTACCCATCCAAAAGTTCTTGACTGGTCACTAAATCCTTCAATCAATACTGAAGGATATTTTAACATCTCCTTTTTTGCCTCGACATATAACATTGAATTTAATTTTATATTAAGAGTTCCAGGATAAGGTTCATAACCTAATTTCTCTTTAAATTGTTTTTTATACTCATTTAATGACATATAATATGCACCTTCGCCCATACCAGATATAATACGACCCTCAAAATCAACAACATATTTAAAAGATTCAATAGCAGTTTTTAAAAACAAAAATAAATTATATACTTCTTGATAACCTTTTTCTGTAACCTTTATAGCATATTTTTTACTTGTCTTATTTCTTTTTATATATCCTAAAAATTCTAAATCAAGTAATTCTTTTGAAGCTAATTGTTGTGACCGCTTTATTTTTTGTGCTATTTCATTAGTTGTTAATTCAATAAAGTTATTCTTTGCTCCACACAACAATAATTCTGAGAGAATCAGTACATGTTGAAAGCTAATAGTATTCATAAAATAATTAGGATAAGCCCATTTCATTGAATGTACTTACTTTAATAGATGAATTACGTTTTATATCAGCTAATCTATGCCCTATGATTTGCTCTATACCAGCTTTATCAGAAGCATCAATCAATCTTTGAGTGACTATACCATCTAGAATTAAAATTTTACCACCAGATGAATCTGAAAGTTTTTTAACAATCTCTGATACTGGAACTTTCATAACAGTATTCATTGAACTATCTAAAATAATTGCTTCTAAAGTTTCATTGATTTGAGAATATATATTTTTAACCACTGACTTCGATTCATTATCATTTTGTAATCGATTATCTTCTTTATTAATTGGATAAGTTTCAAATTGGTTATACTGGGGTTGTGTCTGCTGAAAAGTGGTTTTCTCTCTTTCACTTTTATTATATTTTTTATTGTTTTGTAATATAGGCTGTTGTTTTTTAATAGATGAATCATAGTCTTCTTTTGAAGAATCCAATGCATTATTTAATATTTCAGTTATTTCTAAAGGTGTACATTCTTCAACCTCTCTTCCAGGTGGGGCCCTAAATACTTTATTTATTTTAACTAAGCCATGTAATTCTTTTAAAATTAAATCACCGGCTCTATCACCATCTAAGAAAGCTATAACCTTTTTTCCTTCAGTAAGGTGAGTGATACTTTCATCAATTTTAGCACCTTCTATAGCTATAGAATTATCAAATCCTGCTCTCAATAGATTAATAACATCAGCTCGGCCTTCTACTAAAATAATCCAATCAGCATTAAATACACCTGTCCCACATGCGAGTTGCCCTTTTCCAAATGTGGTAAGTTTGCCCGGTTTACTTGCATCATATACATCTTTAAGCATTTCTTCACCTTCGCTAATAGTTTTAGTCGCCCATTCTTGGACAATTTTTTTTGCTCTATCGACTATAACTTTTTTCTTTATTGCTCGGATATCATCAATTCCAGATAAGATGAATCTTGCTTGAAATGGCCCCACTTTATCTATGCTTTCTATTGCCGCAGCTATGAGAGCAGCAGTTGAAATGTCAGTACTCATTGGAATAAGAGCATCACCCTTTGCTACATTAGACTTTGTATCCACATTCACTTCAATTCTACCAACTTTAGATACCTTTTGTAATTCATTCAGATTCATTTCAGGTCCTAACAATCCTTCAGTTTGTCCAAAAATAGCACCTATTATGTCAGCTTTTTCTACGAGTCCATCTACCTCGAAACTTAATTTTACGTGATATTTTACTATACCAGTACTAGGCAATTCCATAACCTCATGTTTATTGTAAAGTAAAATTATGGGTGCTTGGCACGAATATAAGTGCTTTGACCAATCCACTAATCTAAAATTTCATAATTATCATATTTATGAAGTTTTTGAAAAGTAATTCTAGTTAGTTAATAATAAAATAGATTTTTAGCCTATTTAAAGACTAAAATATACATTAATAATAAATTATAAGCAAAGCAATTTCTAATATATAGTATGGGAATAGGGGGTTCGGAATGGATAATAATTGGCTTAATTAGTATTTTTTTTCTTTTCGGTTCAAAGAAACTACCAGATATGGCAAGACATATAGGCAAAGCAATTGGAGAATATAATAATACCAGACAAGCACTTCTTAAAGAAGTTAATCAAATTAAAGTCAATAATGATTTATTTCATGGTCATGATAACGAAAAAAATTGGCATATTGGAAAGATAATACAAGGGCCTATATCAACAGAAAGAGAAAAATTAGAAAAAATAGCTTTATCCCTTAACATTGAATATTTAAATATACCTGATGAGCAACTTCGCTCTAATATTTTGAAAAAGATGAAAAATGATAATATCTAGAGATATATTTATTATCTAATATAAATAACTCATTATGAAAAAAATATATGTCTTCATCTAATTTGAATGAAAAAATAACCTCATTTGAAGTAGCACTAAAACAACTAGAAGATGCATCAAAAATTTTAAACCTAGACAAAGGAATGCTTCAGATATTATCCAATATGAAAAGAATTCTAACTGTTTCTATTCCAACAAAAATGGATGATGGTTCGATAAGAGTATTTACTGGATACAGATCTCAACATAATGATGCCAGAGGACCTTGTAAAGGAGGAATAAGATATCATCCTGATGTTACATTAGGGGATGTTAAGGCTTTATCAATGTGGATGACATGGAAATGTGCAATAGCTAATATTCCCTATGGTGGTGGAAAAGGTGGAATAATTTGCAATCCAAAACAGATGTCAGAAAATGAATTAGAGAGAATGACAAGAAGGTATGCATACCTTATAGCTGACATTATTGGTCCATACACGGACATTCCTGCACCAGATGTATATACTGGAGGTAAAGAAATGGCTTGGATTATGGATACTTATTCTACCTTAAAAGGAAATTATGTTCAACCAGAGGTCATAACTGGAAAACCAATAGCAATTGGTGGTTCATTAGGGAGAACTGAAGCAACTGGGAGAGGTTTGGCATATACCGTAAGAGAAGCTGCTAAAAAAATAGATATTGACATGAAACAAGCAACAATTGTAGTTCAAGGTTTTGGAAATGCAGGGCAATTTGCTTCACAACTAGTAGAAGAGCAAGGTGCCAAGATGATAGCAGCTTCAGATTCTCAAGGTGCAATAATTAACAAAGATGGAATTTCTGCTGATGCATTAATGAAATTTAAAAAAGAAACTGGAAGTGTAGTAGGATTTAAAAATGCAAAATCAATTTCTAATGAAGAACTTTTAGAAACAGAATGTACTATACTCATTCCATCAGCTTTGGAAAATGCAATTACTAAAACTAATGCGGATAAAATAAAAACAAAGATCATAGCAGAAGCAGCTAACGGTCCTACAACTCCTGAAGCAGATGAAATTCTATTCAAAAAAGACATTTTCGTGATTCCAGATGTGCTTGCTAACGCTGGAGGTGTGATTGTTTCGTATTTTGAGTGGTTACAGAATTTAAGAAGAGAATATTGGACAGAAGAAGAAGTTAATAATAGATTAGATTTAACCATAACAAAAGCATTCTTTGATGTTTATGATACTCATAAAAAATATAATGTAGATATACGAAAGGCTGCCACCTTACTAGCAATAAACAGGGTTGTTGAAGCAATCAAAATAAGAGGTTTATGGCCATGATGTAAATTTTCTATTTTTTCCTATTATTTTCTATAATTTTATAGAATAATTGAGAGCAATAATAATAACTTTTATAAAATGATTTAAAAAAAGTTATATTACTCAGTAGAAAATGAATGACCACATGAGCAGCTTTTGGTTACATTTGGATTATTAATTTTAAATCCAGAACCCATTAAACTATCAATATAATCAATATTAGCTCCTTTTAAATATCGTTGACTGTAATTATCTACTAAAATTTTGATTCCATTTTGTTCTATAACAAGATCATCTTCTTCAGAATTTTCTTCAAAGCCCATACCGTAAGACAAGCCAGAACAGCCTCCGCCAGTGACATATACACGTAGAAATAAACTATCTTTTCCTTCTTGTTTCATAAATTCACCAACTTTTTCTGCAGCTTTTGGAGTAACAGTTACTATTTGTGATTGTTGAGTACTTTCCATAACTTAATTATGTTTTAAAAAGAATATAAGTTTTCCCTGCCTTAAGAAGAGGCGTTTGGAATTCTATTTTGTAGCTCAGACCATTTTGCGAGTACCCCAGCTGCTGTAACCCATGTTATTACTGAATGATATACTGGTACATTATTTTCTTCTATTCTCTTTGAGATATCAAGAGTAAATGGTCCCCCTAAAGCACCCAATAAAATTGGTTTTTTCTTTTGTTTTTGAAAATCTGCTAATATACTCACAATAGTTTCTTCAAGAGGATCATCTTGAAAAACAAACCATGGCATTATAATATCAATATTAGGATCATCCATAAATGTTTGAATAGCGAATCTATAATCATCAGCGTTGGCAGAACCTGTAACATCAAGAGGATTACCTATAACATAGGTTGCAGGATAATGTTCATTAAATTTCCTTTTAGTATCTTCACTTAAATCAGCAATTTTTAATCCTAGTCTTTCAAAATGATCTATTGCAGCAATTATTGGTCCTGCACCATTGGTAACTAATGCCACTTTATTTCCTTTAGGCACAGGTTGCCAAGTTAAAGCCTTTAATGATCCTGTTAATTCCTCATAACTATCTACAGATATAATACCCGCTTGATCAAATGCACCTTTGACAACAGAAAATGATCCCCCTAAAGAACCAGTATGAGATGCTGCTTGTTTAGCTCCTCTTTGTGATCGTCCATTTTTAAAAACTACAATAGGTTTCTTTTTTTCTTTTATAGCTTTCTTGGCAGTATTCAAAAATTTTCTACCATCTCCAAGACCTTCAACATATAGGCCAATTACATTTGTTTTTGGATCTTCTGACAAATACCAAATCATATCTGCTTCATCAACATCAGAACGATTACCGTAAGAAATCATTTTGCTCATTCCGAAAGAGTCTGAAGTTTCCATAAAAGCAATTCCAATAGTGCCACTTTGAGATAGAAAAGCCACATCTCCTTTCTTGGGTCTAAGCATTCTCTCATGTCCTTGAAAAGCACAATCTAATCGATTTTCACCATTAAATATGCCTATACAATTCGGTCCAATTATTCTAACTTTCAATTGAGAAGATAATTCTTTCACTTTTTGTTCTATTTCAGCTCTTTCTCCACCTAATTCTTTTCCTCCGCCTGAAATAATTACCATATTATGTATTCCTTTTTTTCCACATGTTTCCAATATAGTAGGAACGAATTTTAAATCAACTGTGACTATTACTAAATCTATCTTTTCATTAATATCTTCTAAATTTTTATATGCTTTTAACCCTAGAATTTCATCATAACCCTTTGCATTTACAGGATATATTTTACCTTTATAATCATATTTAGATAAACTTTTTAATACAGAATTGCCGACTTTACCTTCTTCAGGAGAGGCCCCTATTAATGCTATAGAACTTGCATTAAAGAATATATCCATATAACTAGAATCAGGAGTTGATTTAGAGACCATATCTTTATCAAGATTGGATTTGAGAAGAATTTTTGCATCAACAACATAGTAGTTGTTTGGATAAACTATAATTGGATTAAAATCTACGCTATCGATATATTTGGCCATATCAAACCCTAAATTACCTATTTTAATAATTGCATCACACAGCATTTCTAAGTTTATTGCTTGGGCTCCTCTAAACCCTTTTAGGATCTCTTTAGCTCTTAAATCATCTATCATTTCTAATGCATCTTCTTTAGTTATTGGAAGAACTCTAAATGATACATCTTTAAACAATTCTGTATAAATTCCTCCCAAACCAAGCATTATTACTGGACCGAATTGAGGGTCATTTTGTAAGCCAACTATTAATTCAATCCCTTTAGGAACCATCTTTTCTAAAAGGACTCCCTTTACTTGATAATCTTTTGACAAACGGTTATACATATCTAAGAAAGTTTCTTTAACTTCATTTTCATTTTGTAATCCAACCTTAACCCCCTGAACATCGGTCTTGTGTAGTATTTGATCTGATACTATTTTTGCAACAAGTGGAAAGCCAATTTCCTTTGCTTTGGATATAGCTTCAGAGTCAGTAGTTACGATGGAATACTCGGGAACTCTAATCCCATATACAGATAATATAGATTTTGCATCCTCTTCTGTTATTACCTTACTTCCTTTTTGAATAACATCATTTAATATTTTCTCTACTTTTTTACTCTCCATCATAGAATATGGAGAAAATTTAGTATAGTTTCTAATTAACTTTACTTTATTTTCAATATAATTCAGACTTGTCTATTTGATTAAAGAGTATCATTTAATTTATTTAGGGATCCAAGTAGCATTGAACGTCTTGATTCTTCAGTTATCAATTCTCTAGTATTTTCAATTAAGATTTTACATACATCTAGTTTCTTTCTAATACCATTTACTATATTGTCATATATAGAAAATGGATAAATAGCGTTGTAAATTTCTTGCATGACTATAAAAAGAGATTCTGCTTTATCATATCTTCCATATCTAACCGTATCATAAACCATTCTCTTTATTTCACCAATGCAATCTAAAATACCAAATAGATATGCTTGGCTAGAAACACCAATATCACCTATTCCAAGTAAAGATTCATTTTTTACTATATTCATCAAAAGATTAGCTTCTACTAGCTCTTGTTCTGACATGGATAGATATCGTGAAAGATCATCTTGAGCTAATGTTTTGAGAGATAAATATAGATTTTTTGCTTTATCTAATTTTAATTGACTTTCTTGTATATTGCCCTGATGAAGTGATATAATAGATTGACTACACAAAATAACAATATCACGAGATTCTTTTATTAAATGTTCTCTTCTACTTTCTATTGATTGTAATTCATCATGAATAGATTTAAGTGAAATCTTAACTTTTTCAGACGCCATATAATTAGTGATTATTGTTCATAATATAGATTTTTAATTAGTTAGGGTAAATAATGAAAATATGCTATTTAAAACTACATATAATTAAAGTTTTAATATGGAATAGAAAAATACGTGGGCAACATTCGTAGAAGTAGAGGATACAATTATGAATATTCAATTGTAAGTAGACTTAATAATCGTTATTGGACCGCTAAAAGGTTAGGGGGCTCTAGTGTGGGTCTTCCAGATATAATAGCTGTAAATAATAATAAAGCAATTTTGTTAGTTATTGAAGCTAAATCAGGCACAGGAGAATCACTATATGTTCCAAGTGATCAGATAGAAAGATGTTTTTCAATTGTAAAAATGTTTAGATATTATAAATATAAATATGTAATTTTGGCATTTAAGTTTCTTAGGAAAAAGAGAATAAAAATTAATAATAAGTCATCTTATGAAAAAAGAAAACTTGTAGAATATTATAAAATTATTGAACCAATATGGAAAAAGGGAAGGATACCTCAGATAAAATGTAATTATGATGGCAAAACATTTTTAATTACTAATCAAGGGTCAATAGAAATTAATTTTTGTGATTATAAGATGCCATTTCAAAAAAACAAAGTAAAAGTATCAAATTAAATACAAATATAATCTTCATAGATATTAAAATGAATCAAAAGAATGTAAAAATTAAGAAATATAAAACAATAAGCAAAAAGATTCAAGACATTGTTATTTCATCAGATCAAATGTATGAAATTGAAAATGCAGGGCATAATAAATTCGGTATGAAAAAAGTTATAATGATGGAAAATGCAGGCTTTGGAATAGCAGACTTTATTATTAAAAAATTTAAAAATATAGGAATTTCGAAATTAAAAATTTTAGCTGTTTGTGGAACTGGTAATAATGGTGGTGACGCAATGGTTGCATCCAGACATTTAGCTTGTTTAGGTATCAATCTTAAAGTGATATTGCTTGGAGATCCATCATCAATAAAGACAGATGAAGCATTAACAAATTTTCAAATTATTAATAAAATGAATAAAACTATAGAATTAGTAATATCGAGTAATATAGATACAAAAATAAAAAAAGAAATACTTAATGCAGATATAATTATTGATGGAATTTTTGGTACTGGAATTAAAGGAGATATTCAAGATCCACATTTATCGGCAATTAAATTGATAAATAAATCAAGAGCATATATTATATCTGTAGATATACCTTCAGGTTTAAATCCTAACACTGGAGAAATTGTATCTGATTGTATAAGAGCTGATACAACAATAACATTTCACAGAATTAAACAAGGGCTATTAAATAATAAAAAATATACTGGTAATTTAATATTAAAGAAGATAGGAATACCCATTGAAGTAGAGGAGGGAATAATATAATATGGTCTTTCAAATAGAACAAATACCTGTTGGAAAAATGGCAAATTTTACCTATTTAATAATAGACAATGAAGAAAAAGAAACAGCAATTATAGATCCATCATGGGATTTAGAAAAGATCTTTGAAATAATAAAGAAGAATCAGTATAAAGTAAAATATGTTATTAATACTCATTCTCATTACGATCATATACTTGGTAATGATCAAATTGTTGCTATTACTAAATGTAAAGTAATTCAACATAAAAATTCTAAAGAAAAACATGATATTTCAGTAAATGATGGAGATGAATGTGAGGTTGGTAAAACTCTTATAAAAATATTATTTACTCCTGGACATTCCAAAGATAGTATATGTTTAATAGTTGATTCTAAAATTATTATTACTGGAGATACATTATTTGTTGGAAATTGTGGTCGTACTGATTTACCTGGCAGTAATCCTGAAGAGATGTACAACAGCTTATTTGGAAAAATATTAAATTTAGATGATAATCTGGTTGTTTACCCTGGTCATAATTATGGATATAAATCAATTTCAACAATAGGAGAAGAAAAGAAAAACAATTATGTTCTGTTTCCAAGAACAAAAGAACAATTTATAAAATTTATGACTGGTGAAGAATTATAAATTGATAGAAAAATATAAAGATATTATAGTAGTAAATGGCAAATATAATATAGATAAAGAGTCAAATAATTCTCTTTTCATTTGTGTAATTTCGCATACTGAAACAAGTGAAATCCCAGGTATTACTGCTGCAGGTGCTAACAAAGACTTAATAAAATATACACCTGTTGCTGATGCAGAATTTCTATATTATGGAAAATGTAATTGTATAAATGGAGTACCTGCAACACCAGATGGAAAACCAACGCCTGCAATAATAACAAAAACCATGTTAAATATTGGAAATATTCCTTTTATTGTAGTGGATGCAGGGGTAAAAGTTAAACCGGATATTCCAATGTTTTCCTTTGACCTAAAATCAGGTTCTAATATATTAAAAGGTATAGCTATGGAGTCAAAGGAAGTAGAAAAAGCCTACAGATACGGATTAATTGTTGGTAAACAACTTTCTAAAAGTAATGATCTTATAATTCTTGGAGAAAGCATTCCTGGTGGAACTACAACTGCGTTAGGAGTAATGCTATCTTTAGGTGTAGATGCAGAAAATAAAATAAGTAGCAGTATGTCGAAAAATCCACATAATTTAAAAAATACAATTGTGAGGCAAAGTATGAAAAATAATAATATTACTTTTGGGTCATTGAAAGATAAACCTTTTGATGCTATCTCTTTGTTAGGTGACCCCATGATTCCTTCAGTGACAGGGATTGCACAGGGAGCTATTGAATATGGTGGAAAAGTAATGCTTGCAGGAGGAACCCAAATGTGTGCTATTTTATCAATTTTAAAGAGTCTTAATGTTAAAACTGATAATATCGCAATAGGTACGACAAAATATATTTTTAATGATCAAACTGCAGATTTTAAAAATTTAGTATTGTCTATTGATAATAATGTAGGTATATTCATTGTGGATTTACATTTAATTGAATCTACAAAACAGGGACTCAAAGCATTTGCAAATGGCTTTGTAAAAGAAGGGGTTGGTGCTGGAGGAGTATCAATTGCAACAATTATAAAGCAAAAGGGAAAAATCAATGGGAAAATTTTGCTAAAATATATCGAGAGAGAATATGAAAAAAATATTGAAGAAAAAATTTTACATTAAACCAAATCGCTCTTATTGACAAATGTTTCAGCCAAGCTTAAAGCTGCATAAAACATAATTAGGATGTGTTTACTTTAACCACATCTCTTCCTGATGAAAGTTGGTGTACCAGTTACTGAGAAAGGCCAGATGGAAAGACTACGTATTATGTCCACATTGTAAGTCAAATAACGTAAAGAAGGATGGTCAGTATCAATCCTACCAAAAGTACCTTTGCAAGCATTGTAAAAAATAGTTCAATGACAAAACAGATACTCTATTTCATTATTCACATACACCATTGAAGATATGGTTTTTGGCAATGTATCTATACTTTGTATCTGGCCCGGATGTTCAATAAGACAGGTATCGCTTGAGGTAGTTATACCAATTCCAATATACTATCGATTTATCAGAACAGTTATGGAAAAGTTATCATCTTCCTCATTATCATCTGCTAAACTCGGTGGTAATGTTGAAGGTGATGAATTTTATATAAAGGCAGGATTGAAAGGAAGTAGTCATATCATGATGAGATAGTAAAATCAGGAAGAAAACCCAGGAAAAGAGGGCTAAAGCCTTGGAGAGGCAGAGGAACATTTTACAAGGATCATCCAATGATAACATGTATTCATCAAAGAAGGAACGGAATGACATATTTTGATGTTCCTGTACGACAGTCACTTCTTGATATTATATGTACCAGAGTAGAGTATGGTTCAACTGTATTTACAGATGAATATAGAGCATATGACCAGCTGGAAGAACATGGCTTCATACACAAAAGTGTAATCCATTCACAGAAAGAATACGCAAATGATATTGTTCATGTGAATAATTGTGAATGCAGAAGCAACCTGTACCCGTTATGGATAAGAAAGTTCATGGGTGTAAACAAGTACAATTTACAGGTATACTCCAAAACATTCCAGTTTATTCATAACAATAGAACCAAGACAAGAGAACAAAGATTCATGGAAATTCTTTGTTACAACTGCACTGAAACATTCAGAAATAAGAGCGAACCAAATTAACATTTTGATTAAAAATAAAAAATGAAATTATTTTACCGTTACTGATTTAGCTAAATTTCTTGGATAGTCTGGATTAGCATTCTTTTTTATTGCAAGGTAATAAGATAGTATTTGAATTGGAATAATTTCAATAATCGGATACAAATATTTATTAACCAAAGGTAATTTGATAAAATAGTCATAGAGATCATTATTTTTATTCGAAATTCCAATGATTTTTGCTCCTCTCGATTTCATTTGATGTATGCTATTTAATATGTTATAGTAAGTTTCATCTTCTGGATTAAGTAACTATAACTATTGTACCAGGTTCAATCAATGCCAAAGGTCCATGTTTGATTTCTCCAGCCGCTATACCCTCTGCATGAATATAAGCAAGTTCTTTAATTTTTAAAGCTCCTTCCAATGCAATTGGATAGTGATAAGATGTACCTAGAATATAGATATCTTTGACAGATTTTAGATCCTCAGCTATTTTTTCCAAATATGAATCATCTTTTAGAATCTCATTTAGAATATTGCTAAACATAGCTGTTGACATATCTAATGGCCTATTATTTGTACAAAAATTATCTATTATAGAATATATTACTGCCAATTGTGCAGTAAAACTTTTTGTTGCAGCTACACCTATTTCTGGTCCAGAATTTATGGAAACATAATGATCACTTAATCTACATAAGGAAGAAGTTGATATATTTACGATTGATAGAATTTTTGCTTTATGTTGTTTCAGCTATCTTAACAGAATTTAAAACATCTGCTGTTTCACCACTCTGTGAAATAGCAATCAAAAGAGAATTTTCATCAATATGATCAGACACATATTCAAATTCACTTGACATTGTTATTTCTGTTCTTATTCTTGCAAATTTATAGAAAAGATATTTTGCTAATAATGCCGAATGATAACTTGTCCCACTTCCTGTAATAAAAATATTTTTAGAGGAAGAAATAATATCTACTGCTCTTTTAAGAGAACTTCTATTAATCTGAAACGCCATAGGTATAGAATTTTTTTGTTCATGGATCTCTTTGATTGTATAATGAGCGTATTTGCCTTTATCAATATCTCCTAATTCCCAGGCGACTTGAGTTATAGGTCTTGATATAGCATTACCATTAAAATCAAATAAATTTATATTTTGATCATCTAGAATAACTATATCATAATTATCAAGAAAAATAGCTTTATCAGTATATTCTAAGAATCCTAATACATCACTAGAAATGAAATTGCCATTGTTTCCAATTCCAATAATTAATGGTTCATCTAATCGAGCACCAGCTACCAATCCAGATTTGAAAATTGCAACAAATGCATAAGAACCATGTAATTGCTTACACGTTTCAATAATAGCCTGTTTGATATCAAACTTTTTGAGATATGTCTCTATCAAATGTGCAATTACTTCGCTATCAGTTTGACTTTGAAAAATATGACCTTGTTTTACAAGATTATCCTTCAATTGTTGATAATTATCTATTATTCCATTATGAACTACAACTACATTATTGTCACAGTCTGTATGCGGATGGGCATTAGATTTACTTATACCTCCATGAGTAGCCCAGCGAGTATGTCCTATTCCTATTTGTCCAGGCATTTTACATAATTGTAGAGAGTTATCAACTTCACGTACTTTGCCTACGCCTTTACGGATTAAAATCTTATTACTTTCAAGAGTAGCTATTCCAACGCTATCATATCCTCTATATTCCATTTTCTTTAAACTTTCAACAAGAACCGATGCTGCAGTAAATTTGCCATTAAATTTGCCAATATATCCTATTATAGAGCACATGAATAATACTATACAAACTAAAATTTAGTTTAAATAGTGTATTACTAAATCTATTATACCACTACAAAAATATTTATAATTTAGAGTTTGATTTTATATTAAAAAGCTAATAAATTCGCTTTATAATTATTTTACCGCTATAAAACATTTTATAGATAGTAAAATAAGGAATAGAATGAAAAAAAAGACTATAATCTATGATCATAATGGAAATACCATAAGTAAAAAAATTTTATTGTTTGATAATGTAACGGACATGAGAATTTTATCAAATAATATTGCATGGAAAATAATAGAACTATTATCAATTAAGGCTATGTATCCTGCACAAATAGCAAAAGAATTAAAACTTTTTGAGCAAACAGTATATTATTATATTAGAAAATTAGTCCAAATTGGAGCCATAGAACAAGTAGGAACAAGTTTAATAAAGGGAGGTACAGCTAGACTTTACTCAACCACAAGTCCTTCATTTGGTTTAGAACTTGAAGGTGGTGGGAAAGAATTAGAATCTTCAAAATACTCAAAAAAACAAAAGAGAAACAATGTACCTTCTATATTAAAAGAGTTTTATAAAGATAATTCATTTTATGGATTAATAGTTGTAGGAGCACCTGATCCTCATGGTCCTTACAAATCTTCTTCAAGAGATGGACATTATGCGGTTCATTTGAGTTTTTATCTAGGAACTTTATGCGATTCATCGTCTGGCTTTGTAGTTAAATTGGATGTAGATGCAAAAGCAGAAAAGGATATTGATAATATAAATTTAATATTAATTGGAGGTCCAGGAACCAATATTGTTACCTCTGAATTCAACAAATACCTTCCAATTCAATTTAATGAAGATAATTATTGGTCAGGGTTAATTGACAAGTCAGGGAGAATATTTAATATGGATAATCATGGATTAATTGCTAAAATAAATAATCCCTATAATAAAGATAAGAAAATTCTAGTTCTAGCAGGTGTAAGGACTATAGGAACGAAAGCAGCAGTAATTGCATTAACAAATTATGGAAACAAAATATTTGACAAGTATATGAATGATGAGGAATTGGCATTAGTTGTTCAAGGATTCGATATGAATTCAGATGGAAAAATAGATCATGTTGATATTGTTTCTTAATTATTAACTGGTTTGAGGATTTTGTAATTGAGTAATAAATTCATCATGTAAGACAATTGTAGGTTCTTCATCTTTCTTTACCATGTAACCAGGAATGTTAATAATTCTTTCACCTATTGAGACATGACCATGGACTACTAACTGTCTTGATTGTTGTGGAGATTTTGATATACCCTTTTTCATAATGATAGTTTGCAATCGTCTTTCTAAAATATCTTCCAATTTTAAATTAAGAACATCGTCTAGAGTTGCAGAGTCTTTTACTAATCCAAGTTTATGAAGAAAGTTTAAAAGTTTAGTTTCTTGTACTTGTCTTGCCTCAACTGTTAAAGCTAATAATTCACGTGCTTGATTTCTTATATCTGCAACCTTAGTTTGTGCTTTCCACAATTCACTTTTGCTTCTAAGACCATAAGATCCAATAAGATACAATTCTGAACTTAATTGCTCTGTAGTCCATATCTGACGCGGTCTTCGGAATGTTTTTCTTGATTTTTTAGGATCGCCCATTACTTACCACTTTTTTGTTCTTTTGGTGTAGTCAAAGCAGTTTTGCGTACTCCTACTGCACTAGCTCTTCGACCTGTAGTACGTGTGCGTTGACCTCTAACACGTAATCCAAACATATGTCTATATCCTCTCCAACTCATAATACTTTTTTCTCTGTCTATATCGTTTGAAACAATAAAATCCAAATCAGATGTAAGTAAATGAAGATTAGAGCCGGTATCCATATCCTTTCTCCTATTAAAATAGAAAGACGGAATACCGATTTTATTAGGATCTTTAAGAGCATTCTCTATATCATGTAATTCTTTATCAGTAAGAAGACCAACTCTAATATATGGATTAATATTTAATTTTTGAAGTAAGACTTGGGCAAAATTATAACCAACTCCCTTAACCTTACTCAAAGCGACAGTTATTTTTTTATCGCCTTCTACATCTTTTCCCATGATTCTAACAATATGTTTATAGTCTGCTGTTGACAACTCTTAAAACTAGAGTTAAGACCTAAATAAAAATCATACTAGAATTGAAAGGAAAATCATTTTAATAAAAAATACAGAAAGTATAGTTTAATAAAAAATTGAACAAGACGAAATGAGTATTTTATAAATTTTAAATAGCAATATATATAGTTATTTGTAATACTATTATATTATATTTTTAATAGTAAAATGTCCAATAATAAGAATAATAAAGTAAAAGAATCAAGAAATACAATACTATCAACCTTAATAACATGAATTTTATAAAATAGAATTGGCAATCGAGAATCATTGATTATCAAATTCAAATTTTTGGTAATAAATAATATTATGATCCGCAAGTCTTCCTGATAATGTTTAAATTTTGTCTTTAATAGAAAGAAATCTGTTGGATTTTAAAGAGATAAAGAAATAGTATCTGACTCTTATTCATCTCAACCCAAATATAATGAAATAATGCCAGGAGTTCCAGAAGAATATAACAAGATAAAAACCCTGAGGGAACTGCTATTAATAAACTACAAACATGCAACAGTAGATAAACAAATTAGAGGCAATTTAATTAGATTTCTCAGGAAAGAAGAAAATCCGTTCAAGGGAATAATCGGTTATGAAGACGATGTAATACCATCAATAAACAGAGCGATCCTTTCAGGTCATGACATATTACTTAGTAGGACAAATAGGACAAGCAAAAACAAAACTATCTGAAGCTATATCTAAAAATCTCTTATCACCAATACCCAATATTAGAGATTCATTAACCAATGATATCCCCACGACAATTAGAGCTGAAGAAATGATTTCCTTATTAGAAGACAAAGGAATTGTACATTATTCACCAAGGTTTACTATTTCAAAGGAAACAGAAGATAATATTAGAAATAATGGACTAGATACTAAAATAGAGTGGATTAGTGGATCGGAAAGATATAGATATATTTTAGCAACTCCTGATATTTCAGTTAAAGATTTAGTAGGACAAATTGACGCTATCAAAATAGCAAAAAAAGGAGTTGAAATATATAATATAGAATCATATTCACCAGGTCAACTATTACAAGCCAGACATGGTATTTTGTGTATTGATGAATTACCTGTTTTAGATCCTAGAAAACAAGTTTCTTTATTAAGCGTATTACAAGAAGGTAAATTTACTACTGGGTCATATCCTGTTTACTTTGAGCCAGATCTAAAAATAATAGCTACATCGAATCCAATCGATTATACCCATTCTGGAAAAATAATAGAACCTTTATTTGATAGACTTCGAAGTCATATTGAAACACGTTATCCTACAAAAATCATTGATGAAATGCTTATAACAATACAGGAAATAAAACTAAGTGATCCCAAAAATATTATTTTACCTATTTTTATTTTGAAGGCTATTGTTAACATTACGCAGCTAGCTAGAACAAATTCAGACATTAACCAAGACAAAGGGGTTAGTGTTAGAATGTCCGTTCATTCAATTGAAGCAATTATTAGTGAGGCTGAACGAGTAAGAGCTCTAATCCACAATGTTAAGGCAGTACCTAGATTTTCAGATATCAATAGCATACAACAAACATCGAAATTTGAATTATCTGAATTAGATGACAATAATCAAAATAGAATAGAAATTTTAAATAAATTGATTTTAGAATCAATAAAAAAGATATCTAGAGAATATATCCAAAACATCAATAGGGATGAGATTGGATTATTAAAAAATGAATTTGATAAGAATAAAAAATTTATAGTATCACAAAAACTTCTAGGAAATGAAAAGAGCAATTCTCTTAATGATTACGAAAATCAATTGAAAAACTTTCCGACATTCTTAAAAATAATGAACAAAATGGTAGAAATTATGGAAAATGAAAAAGACGAATTTACAAAAAATATGGAATATAATAGAATTGATATTAATGGATTATCTTTTTCTAATAAACAAGATAAAGAATATAGAGCATCAATAGTAGAATTAGTACTTGAAGGTCTACGGAATTTAGATAATCCAATTGTCGACAGAAGAGAAAAGGGAATATATGAATCCACATATGAATAAGGCAAAAGATTTCATTTATTTTCCTTTCAAAAAAGAATCATCTAATACTTCAAATAAAAAATTTGAAGATCAAGGAGAACAAAACATAAGTCTTGAATTACTAGAAGATCTACTAAAATCAATTGGACGAGAAATTCTCAAAGAAAGGACACCCACATTAGAGGAATTAGAACAAACCTTACAAGAAAATATAAGAAAAAAAGAGAAGAATCAGGATAAATATAACAAAGAAAATGATTTTGATTACAAAAATGATACATATCCAACAACTACATCTTACAATAATGTAAAATCAAATAAATCCATTATTACAACCCTTATAAAAAAGGGTTATCTAAAAGATTCAAAAAAATGGTTAAGTAGTAAAGGATTTGTAAACATTGGCGGAAAAATACTACAAGATGTTATGAAAGAATTAAAAAAGGGTGATTTTGGAATACATGAAACCAAAAATTTTGGATATGGATCCCTTTTGTTAGATACAACAAAAAAATATGAAATTGGTGATGATGTTAGATTAATTAATGTTCCAAATTCATTATTAAATTCAATTCAAAGACTTGCAAAAAAAAATGGGAAAATTGAAATACCGATAAAATTTGATATTGAAGATTTTGAAGAATATGAAACTATTCAGGATGTTAGAGTTTCAATAGTATATTGCATTGATCTCAGCTCCACAATGAGATATTCTACAATGTATGGAGATTTAAGTAGAATAGAAGCTGCTAAGAGAGCATTATGGTCTTTGTATCTATTGCATAAAAAATATTTTCCTTCTGACACAATAAACGTAGTAGGCTTTGGCGCCTTAGCTTCTAAAATACATCCTCAAGATATTCCTTATTTAAAAACTTTTGAGCCCAGTGTTGATTTCCTTCATTATACAAATTACCAAGCAGCATTACGATTATCAAAAAAAATTTTACAAAAAAATCCGGTAGAAAATAAAAGAATTGTCCTTATTACAGATGGGCATCCTAGTGCATGTTTTATTGATAATGAAAATGAACAGCAAAAAATACTTTCACAAAGACCATATTCACATTTTTATATTCCTGATAAAAATACAATAAATTCTATTAAGAAAAGTCAAGAAATGAATTTAGATATAAATTCAGGAGAATTAGTATATTTGTGTTATAGATATAGACAAGTTGATCAATTTATAGGTGAGCGTACTATAATTGAGGCCAAAAAATGTTATAAAAAGGGAATTCAGATTGATACTATAATGATAAGTGAAGAAGATTCGCTATTGAGTTATGTAAATGAAATGGAGAAATATGTAAATGGAAGATCTTATTATATTAATCCAGATTCAATAGACAAGATGTTATTAACTGATTACATAAATAATAAAAAGAAGCTAATTTACTCAAATACATAATGTTTAACAGTTATTGAGTTAATTTATAAATTAAACATATTCTGTAATATTATTAATGAGTAATGTAGTAGAGACCATCAATTATCTAGATTGGAATCAATCTATCGATATATTAAAGAAAGCCAAGAAAATTAAACTTTTTGCTCTTATAATTGGTCCTAAAGGAACAGGAAAAACTTCTCTTGTAAGAAAATTTGCATCTGAACTTGGCAAGAATATTTTTTCTGTAAACTTTAGTCTTAGAACAAGAGAATCTCATTTAATTGGAACTAAAACTATAGAACATGGTGAAATCAGCTTTGTAGAGGGAATTTTGGTAAAATCTATGAAAGAGGGAGGTATTCTTTATTTAGATGAATTAAATGCTGCAGAACCTGATATGCTCCTAAGATTAGATGAAGCTTTAGATGATAGGAGGCAAATAATATTGAAAGAAGCAGAAGGTCAGATTATTAGAGCTAGTGAAGAATGGTTTGTAGTTGCTACAATCAATCCTTTGTCCCATATTGGAACGAAAGAATTACCACCTCAACTTTTAAGCAGATTTCCAATAAGGCTTAATTTAGATTATCCACCAGAGGAAACAGAACTTGAGATTATTAAACAACATACTACAGTAAATAACGATAATTTAATTAACATACAACGTGCTATAAAATTAGCAAGAGCATTAAGAGAAGCTGCTGGGGTAGAGGAACTTTTTTATGGACCGAGTTTAAGAGAAACAATTGCATTTACTAAATTAGTAAATATTGGCACTGATCCTAAACTTGCAGCTGAAATAGTTTTTGCCAATACATATAATCAATGGGGAGAAGTAGAATACAGAAAAGTTATGGATATGATAATTTCGATATTTGGTTGATAAATGTGACATTTAACAATAGTAAAAAATATTTACGAAATGATGTTCTTCTTGACATAGCTATTTTTCTTGCCCGTCGATGGTCTAACAATCCCAAAGTCATTGTCATACTTTCTAAAGATAAAGCTCCTCAGACAGATATTGAAAAACAACAAATTATTTTACCAACATTAAATTATTTTCATGGTGAAGAATTTCAAAGATATAGGCAGTGGAGAGTTTCATTATGGTATGAATCAATGAGAATAAGATATACTTCTAAAGTAAAGGTATCTCGTCAGGATCACGCATATGGATTTATTCTTAATAGTATAGAAACCAAAAGAATAGAAATATTAGGTTTAGATACTTGGCAGGGCATGGCAAATGAAATAATTTTTTATGAAGGCATGTCTTGGTTATCAAAACCTCTCCTAAATACGATATATGGAAGACATAAAATAATTGAAGCTTTTTCACAGTATTTTCTTACTGGATATATCAAAGGAGAACTATTTGGAAGTGAATTTGATAAGGTTAAACAATCAACAGATTTTGCAAATGAATGTATTAGAGAAGCTATCGATAAAAGATTAGGAACAGATTGGATTTATGATAAGGTAAGAGAAATAATTAAAATATTACAAATAGATCCTTTATTATCAATTCCTTTGACTACTCCTCAGATCTAAGATAGGCATGGCAATGAATAAATCAGATTTATTTAAACAGTTAGAAAAGGTAATAAAATCAAAACTAGTAAACAAAGAATTTGATCTAACAATAAAAGAAATTATTGAAGGAAAAGATCTTGTAAAAGAATATGATACATTATTAAAAGAAAGTAAGAAATCAGAAACAAAAGGATATGACAGCTTAGAAAACTTTCATATTAGTATCCCTAATAGAATGGACATAAATGAATCAGAAATATATGACATAGAATTGATTCAAAAAATTAAATCTGCATTTAGAGATTGGAAAACTGGTTGGATAGAAGTTCATCAAGAAGAAGGCGATGAATTAGACACTGAAGCATATATTGATTCTCAGACTAAACCTTTTCTTACTGACTATAAAATATCAATTAGAACAAAAGTAGTCATTTTACTTGACCATTCTAGTAGCATAGAAGAAATTGAATTAAAATACAAACAAGCAACATTAGCATTATGTGAAGCACTTAGTTATTTAGGTATAGATTTTGCAGTATATGCATTTAGTACTGAAGCAAAAAAGGTAAAGTGTTGGCTAATCAAACCACCAAAAATTCGTTGGTCAGTTTTAAATGCCAGAAGATTGGCTCAAATAAGAGCGAGTGGCGGTACACCATTAGCTGAAATATATACTATTCTTTTACCTTTTATCAAATCATTCAAACCTGAAATAATGATTACACTAACTGATGGAGAACCTTCAAATTATGATGCAGTTAAAGAAATGGTTTTGACCTATAGAAGTTTCTCCATTCATATGGTAGCTCTTGGATTAGGAAAAAATTTAAATGATCTTATAAATATTGGTCACAATTTAAAATATCTTAACTATAATAAAACATTAGCTAGTCGAGTAGAAGATATACCAAAGAAAGTCATTAATCTGCTTAAAGTATAATTGGATTATAAAAGAAATCCAAATACAGTTATAGAATCTTAATGGAAGGATTAGTCTTTTTAAGATTTTCCCAATCTGAAATGAATGTTTTTAACCCTTTATCTGTAAGAGGATGTAAAAACATTTTTCCAAGAATATCTGGAGGTAAAGTTACAACATCTGCTCCCGATTTAGCAGATTCAATAACATGAATAGGATGACGTATACTTGCTACAAGAATTTTAGTATCGTATTGATAGTTTTTAAAAATTTGATTTATATCTCTAATAAGATTCATTCCATCATTACCCACATCATCCAGCCTTCCAATAAAAGGGCTTACATAAGAGGCTCCGGCCTTAGCAGCTAATAGAGCTTGATTAGCAGAAAATACAAGAGTAACATTTGTTTCTATTCCTTCTTCTTTTAATTTTTTAACTGCTTTTAATCCATCAGGAATCATTGGAACCTTGATTATAACATTTGAACCATACCGTTTAAGAATATAAGCTTCTTTAATTATTTGATTAGTTTCGGTAGATATAACCTCTAAGCTAACTGGTCCTTGTACTATCTTTACTATCTCTTTCATTATTTCTTCCGGATCTCCACTTTCTTTTGAAAGAAGAGTAGGATTAGTTGTTATTCCATCGACCATTCCCATTTCAGAATAATGACGAATGGACTTGATATTAGCAGTATCCAGAAATATTTTCATTTTTTAAATCTATCAAAGGTAGATAGCACAGCCCGTTCTATTTCTTTTTCGGTTAGTCCATAATATTCAAGCAAAACATCCAATTCGGAATCCCTTGCCGATTCTCCAAATGTATCTCTAACTCCAAGTCGTTTTATATAACAAGGATAAGATTCTGAACATACTTCAGCAACTGCACCTCCCAAACCGCCTATTATATTATGTTCTTCAACAGTAATAATTGCACCAGTTTCGCGGCCTGCTTTTATCACTAAATCCGTATCTAATGGTTTTATTGAGTAAGAATCAATTATACGACACGATATATTGAATTTTTCTTTTAAAATTTTAGCTGTTTTAAGAGCTTTATAGACCATCAATCCACATCCAATAATAGTCACATCTGAACCATCTTGCAAAATATTTCCTTTACCTATTGTGAATTCACTATCATTATTATCATAAAGGATTTCTGATGATGGCCGAGCAAGTCTTACATAAAATGGACCTGGAATGTCTACAATATTTTTAATTATTTTGAATGCAGAAACAGAATCTGAAGGTGCAAGTACTTTCATGTTAGGAATTGTTCTCATAGTAGCTATATCTTCAATTTGTTGATGTGAAGCACCATCTGGTCCAACTGTTAAACCAGCATGAGATACAACTAATTTTACATCCAGATTAGGGTAACATATTGCATTACGAATCTGATCTAAACATCGTCCTGGTAAAAAAGCAGCATATGTACTTGCAAATGCTATTTTGCCAGCAATAGCAAAACCTGCTGCAATGGAAACAAGATTTGCCTCAGCTATTCCTATATTAAAGAATCGTTCAGGAAACTTATCTCCGAATTTTTTTGTTTTTAATGAATCAGTGGTATCTGCGCCAACACATACAATATGTTTATTAACTGCACCTAATTCAACAAGCGCATTACCATATGCAGATCGCATATCTCCTTTTTTTAATTCATTACAATTGATTAATTTCATCTTCTATTCCTAATTCAATAGCAAGAGGTATTAAGATATGCTTACGAGCAATAATCCAGTCTTTTCTTATACCATTTTCATCTGCTTTTTTTAATAAGTTTCTTTCTAAAATTACATTAGTTTTATGTTTTAATTGTATAATTGCAGCATTTGTATCTGAATTAGAAAAAACTGCGCTACCTGCTACTATAATCCTTGCACCAGCATCATAGACTCGTTGAACAGTAGAAGCATCTATTCCTCCATCCGCTTCGATATATCCTTTATATCCCTTCAGTTTCAAACTCATATTCAAATTGCTAATCTTAGATGTAATCTCAGGAATAAATTTTTGTCCAGAAAAACCAGGATTGACCGACATAACGATTATGACATCAATATCATCCAAATAAGAAAAGGTCCATTTTGGAAGTTCGGTTTCTGGATTAATTGCTATACCCAAACTTATTCCTGCTGACATTACCTTCTCTTTAATATAACAAAATTTATCATTATCACAAGTTTCAGCATGAATTGTAATAATATCACAGCCAGCATTTATATATTCTTCAATATGATCATATGGTTTTTCAATCATTAAGTGTGCATCAAAAGGCATATTGGTTATTGGTCTTAACCTTTTTATTGTATCAGCTAAAAAAGTAGTATTAGGAACAAATTTTCCATCCATCACATCTAAATGAATAATATCTACCACCACCTCTTTCAACTTTTTTAATTTTATCCTCATAATTCTCTTTTTCACCAGCGATTATTGATGGTGCTATCATATATTCTCCTTTTAATTCTTCAATTAATAATGGAATTTGTTTATGGTGAGGTGCTTTACCATGCCATTGAGGATTATTAGCCATATGTTTAATACCTTGTCCCTTTATGGTATTTGCAATTATAATAGTAGGTTTATCTTTTATTTCACTAGCTTTGCTTAATGCATCCATTATTTGTTCTACTTTATGTCCATTTATTTCTATTACATTCCAGTTAAAAGCAATCCATTTATCACGGACAGGATCCAGTGGCATTACATCTTCAGTAAATCCATCTTGTTGAATTTTGTTTCTATCTAAAACTGCTACAAGGTTATCTAATTTATATTTAGGAGCTGTCATGGCAGCTTCCCATACTTGACCCTCGTTAGTTTCACCATCACCTAGTAAAACATAAACATTGTTTTTTTTGTTATCAATAACATTTGCCAAAGCTATTCCAATTGAAACAGAAAGACCTATACCTTCTGAACCTGCTGAATATTCCACTCCTGGTACTGAATGATGCTCTAAAAGCTTTGAGTATCTTACAGGATGACCTTGCAGTCTAGACCCAAATTTTCTTAGACTTTTCATTTCATCTGTTGGAAAGTAGCCAGCTACTGCCAAAGTTGCATAATAACCTGGAGCTGAGTGTCCTTTTGAATTAATAAAATAATCTCGTCCAGTCCAAATTGGATTTGCTGGATTATGATGTAATCTTCTAAAGTATAAAACCCCCATTATTTCAGCAGCAGAAAAAGAAGCACCAGGATGACCTGATCCTGCTTCTGCAATTCCTTCTATTGCATTGATTCTAATCTCTTGGATTTTTCTTTTTAGATCTAGATAACGCATATGAAATATCATATATCAATATCCTCAGACCACAAATGTGGCATAGAGGAACAAAATATGAAGAAAGATAAAAATCTAGCTGGAAGAATGATAAATACATTATTCATACAGAAAAGATAAATTTAATTCAATAATTTAAAATATTATTGTTGAATTTCCTAATACATGTTAAAGATTATAGCTGATCAAACAAAAGTAAATGAAAAGAAAACAGAACTTTTAGTTGTTGGATGTTTTCTCAATGAAGACTATTCAGATTTACTGAATAGACTTAATGAAGAAATAAGTATTGCAGGAAAAGAAATTATTTCTAACATACAGAAATTCGGTTTATTTAATGAATTACATACATTTGCAAAAATTCCTGCTAAAAAAATATTATTTATAGGTTTGGGAAACAAAAATGAATTTAATACAGAGAAATCGAGAATAATTTCAGGAAAAATAATTCAATATTCAAGAGAATTCAAAATAAAAGAACTGTCTATTATTCCTTTTAATTCATCTAAAGAAATAATTGAATCATTAATAGAGGGAATTATTCTTTCATCATATTCATTTGAAAAATTTAAAACTGCTAAGGAGAATAATACTATTTCCAAAGTTTCAATATTAATAGAGTCAAATTCAAAAGAATTTCAAAAAATAATTGATGAAATATCGGTAATATGCCAATCTGTAAATGATGCAAGAGAAATTAGTAATTTACCTCCAAATCAATGTTCTCCAGAACATCTTTCAAAAATAGCATTAAACATAAAAAATCAAGGAATTAAATCAAAGATTATCAATATTGATACAATGAAAGATATTGGATTAAATGGATTAGTTTCTGTAGGAAGTGGTAGCATTAATAGTCCTAAACTAATAGTAATTGAATACAAAGGAACAAAAAATGAAGACAAACCAATTTTACTTGTAGGAAAAGCAGTAACATTTGATTCAGGCGGGATATCTCTTAAACCAAGTGAAAAAATGGAGGAAATGAAGTTTGATAAATGTGGTGGCGTTAATGTTATTGCAATAATGAAATCATTATCCTTATTGAAAATAAAAAATAATGTGATTGGAATAATTCCTGCTGCTGAAAATATGCCTTCAAATTCATCTTACAGACCAAGCGACATTATTAATATGTACAATGGAAAAAGCGTAGAGGTATTAAATACAGATGCAGAAGGTCGACTAATACTTGCAGACGCACTAACCTTCGGCATTAAGCAATATAATCCCAAACTAATAATCGACATGGCTACATTGACTGGCGCTTGTATTATTGCATTAGGTAATAATGTAGCAGGAATAATAGGCAATGATGAAAAATTAATTAGAAAAATCATTGACACATCTAAAATTACTGATGAAAAAATGTGGGAATTACCTTTGTTTGAAGAATATTATGATCAAATAAAAAGTAAAAATGCAGATATTAAAAATATTGGAGGACGAGCAGCCGGGGCCATTACTGCTGCAGCTTTTTTGTCAAACTTTGTAGAAGACATACCATGGGTACATTTAGACATTGCTGGAACAGCATGGAATCAGGAAGGAAGTTTGTCAAAATCTTATAATCCATCTGGAGCAACAGGTTTTGGAATAAGAACAATTATCAAGTTTATCATGAATGAAGAGGTTTGACAATTTAACATTGCCTCTTTTATGACTAAAAATTTTGTAAAACGCCAGCACTGCCTTTTCCCAACCGCTCACGCAGGTCAGTACTAGGCAGCGACGACAGGTTTGACTTCCGGGTTCGGTATGGGTCCGGGTCGCACCCTGTCACTATGACCGGCTAAATAAAAAAAGGCAATAAGGTTAATTTATTCTTTTTTAAATCGATAAACATAGAATTAACAACAATCAAAATTCAACCTAGCAAGAGATATAATACATAAATGTAAAAAATATAACTAGATTGGGAAATCCTGAGACAACGGCCAGAGTAGCAGTTTTAGATGAAGAGTTATGTAAACCAAAAAAATGTGGATTAGAGTGCATTATTTATTGTCCTGTTAACAAAACAGGCGGTGAATGTATTGTTCAAAGAGAAAAAGATGGTAAAGCAGTTATTTCTGAAGATTTATGTACTGGTTGTGGAATATGTGTTAAAAAATGCCCATTTGAAGCAATTGTAATAGTAAATTTACCAAAAGAATTGGGGGAACATAAAATTCATCAATATGGCATAAATTCTTTTAGATTATATCATTTACCAACGCCGAAGAAAAGTTCTGTTGTTGGTTTGCTTGGTAGAAATGGTATGGGAAAATCTACTATCATAAATATATTATCTGGAAATCTTAAACCAAATTTTGGTAATTATGATTCCAAAATTGAATGGGATTATGTTATTGAAAAATTTCATGGTTCTGAATTAAAGTCACATTTTGAAAACATAGCCAATGGAAATTTAAAGGTATCGATAAAACCGCAACTTGTTTATAAAATACCAAAGGTATTTAAAGGAACTGTAAATGAAATGTTAAAGAAATTTGATGAAAATAAAACGGCAAAAGAAATTTCTGAAGAACTAGGATTAAAAAATTCACTTAATAAAAACTTAAATGAATTAAGTGGAGGAGAATTACAGAGATTAGCAGTTACTGTAGCTGCAATTAAAGATGCAGATTACTATTTCTTTGATGAACCATCATCATATAATGATATTTATCAAAGATTAGCTGTAGCTAAAGTAATACAAAATCTTTCTAGAAAAGGGAAAACAGTCATGATTATTGAGCATGATTTAACTTTATTAGATTATTTATCGGATTATATTCATATATTATATGGTGAATCTGGAGCTTATGGAATTGTTTCTAGTTTACAATCAACAAAAACAGGAATAAATAACTTTCTTGATGGCTTTATACCTTCAGAAAATATTAGATTTAGAGAGAAAAGATTCAGGTTTGATATATTCAATCCCATTGAAGATTATATCTTAGACAATATTGTTACTCAATATTCAGAATTGGAAAAAAAATTTGATGCATTTCATCTTAAAATTTCTTCTGGAAAAATAAGAAAAGGCGAAGTTTTAGGAGTTATTGGTGCAAATGCATTAGGAAAGACAACTTTTATGAAGATGATTGCAGGAATAGAAAATTCCGATAATGGAAAGATAGTAAATAATTCCAAAATTTCATATAAACCACAATATATAACTCAAGAATATGATTCTGATGTTAAGTCATTATTATACTCAGCCTATCAAAATATTATAGAAGGAAGTATTGTAGAGGAGCAAATTATTATTCCAATGGGAGTTAAAAAACTTTATGAAAAAAATATAAGAAATCTTAGCGGCGGTGAATTACAAAAAGTAGCAATAGCAGTATCTTTGATGAGAGATGCTGATATTTATGCTTTAGATGAACCTTCAGCTTTTATAGATATTGAGGAAAGGATAGCATTAGCAAAATTTATCCAAAGGTTTGTAAGGGCACAAGCAAAATCAGCAATAATAATTGATCATGATATGCAGTTAATTGATATAGTTGCTGATTCTTTAATAATATTTAATGGTAACCCCGGTGTAGAGGGTATAGCAAGCCAACCTATTTCTAAGATAGAAGGAATGAACTTATTTCTTAAAGATTTATCTATTACGTACAGAAGAGATGAAAGTACTGGTAGACCACGAGTAAACAAATATGGTAGTCAATTAGATAAAATACAAAAAGACTCTGGAGAATACTACTACATAAAAAGATAAAGACATGGGATCGATGCTTAAAAATGCATTAAAAGATATTCTTACAAAAGAGGAAATTGAAAAGGTTTATTCATCATTTGACATAATTGGAGATATAACAATAATTAAAATTCCAGAGCAATTAGAAGGAAAAAAAGAAATCATAGCCAAAATATTGATAAATAAAATTAAAACAGTAAATACCGTCTTTCAACAAATATCTTCAGTACAAGGAGAATACAGAACAAGGAAATTAAGTTTTCTTACTGGGATTAATAAAACAAATACCGAATATAGAGAACACGGCTGTCTATTTAAAGTAGATGTATTAAAGACTTATTTTTCGCCTCGTCTTTCGACCGAAAGACTTAGAATTTCTCAAATGATTAATGAAAAGGAAAAGATAATCAATATGTTTGCAGGTATAGGAACTTATTCAATAATTCTTGCAAAAAAAAATCCAGATTGTATTGTATATAGCATAGATTCCAATCCTGACGCACATAACTTGTGTATTATTAATTCTAAACTAAACAAGGTTCAAGACAGAGTTATTCCTATTTTGGGTAATGCTAAATCAATTATAAATAATCAGTTAAAAGGTAAAGCTACAAGAGTTCTTATGCCACTTCCGGAACAAGCATGTGAATTTATTGATTCGGCAATCATGGCTCTTGAAAACAACAAAGGAATAATTCATTATTTTGCACATATTAAAGCCAATAGTAAATTGCATGCATTAGAAGAAGGAAAAAAAAATTGCCATAATAATTTCAAATGTTATCAATATAAGATAATTTCTGGAAGAGTAGTAAGAGAGGTAGGTCCTAGAATATACCAAACTGTTTTTGATTTAAAGATACTCTAAATTTTATCATCTGTAATTTCATTATGATTAGAAGCAGAAATCATAGTATATCCAATCCATATAAATACAGTAACAATTATTCCAACCGTACCTACAATACTAAGTTTTATTAAAAGCAAATCATAATCTGAAGCAAATAATAGATATATGTAAATTAGAAAAATTACTGGAGGACCAATCAAAAGAAAAAATCCTGTAGGTTTGTTACTTTTCATTATCATAAGAGAACCAATTAAATTATTATATATCTCTAACTAAGATCTTTGGCCATTAAAAATGCATCTTCACCATCACGATAATAGGCCTTTAATCTAGATTTTATAATAAAACCTATTTTCTTGTACATTTGAACTGCAGTTTCATTGCTAACTCTAACTTCCAAATAGATTTCATCACTTTTTCTACTAATAACACCATTAATTCCTTCTAGCATTAATGCTGTCCCAATACCTTTTCCCTGATGTGCTTCTAAAACTGCAACAGATACAACATGACCTTTTTTTACAAAACCTAACTTTCTAAAATTTGAGAATCCAAATTCTATTTTACACATAATATATCCAACTATTTGATTTTTTATTTCAGCTACAATGAATGCTTCAGGTAACTCTGCTAAAAGAGAATTAAAAAAATAATCAGAATAATGTTCAGGAAGTGTAATCATATTTATATTAATAACAAATTGAAGATCTTTTTCTTCGCAATTACGAATAACATAATCACCAACATTTCTAAGGATAGATTGCAATTTCTATATTTAACTTGACAAGCTATTTAACTTTATATATAAAGAACAAATTCATAAAATATCATAAAAACAATAGAATATTATGAATTAATTAATGATATTATAAAACAATAAGAATTATTTTTTTATAAAAAGAGTTATAGTAGGATCAGGGCAAATCATAACCTTACTTGATTTTCCGTAACGTGATATCATATTTTCTAAAACTTCTTTAACATTATTATAAGTATTAAATCCAAGTTTTGTTTTAGTATAATAGAAAGGTATTGAGGAAACTAGCCCAAGATAATATTCATCCTTCAAATTCTCCAGATAAACTAAATGCTCTAATCCATTTACATAACTAGTTTTTTTGATTTCAGATAGATTCACTTTACCTTCTAAATACATAGTTAAAGCGCCATCTCCTAGACCATAACTACTTTCTGCTAATAACACAGCTGTTCCTTGCTTCTTCAATACTCCTATAGAATTCCATAAGGAATATAAAGAATCATTAAGAGTTGTATGGTTGTCAAGTTCCGATTCTGAGCTAATTATTAGTGACTTTTGTTCGTCTATATTTAAAATTGTATTTGATTTAAAATCAGAAATTGCTTCTTTAAAAAATTTTGAATTATTCCCATAATAAATACGAGAAATTCCATATTGATTAGATAAAATCTCAATAGAATGTATATTTAACTTATCATAAAACTCTAATGCCATTTTGAGTGGTTCACCTATTTGTCCAGAAAGGGGACTTATAATATCATTAGAATTAAAAATGTCATTCATTAAATCATTTTTAAAATTTCTTGTTATTATAGAAGGAGTTCCACTGAATCCAAAAAGTGGATCGTAACCAATTTTTGAAATAAAAACGACATTATCAAATTTGTTAATTTTTTCATAAAAATCTTTTTTATCTATTTGAAAAACTCTATTATGATCAAAATGACTTTTAATATGAAGAAAATCATTGGAAAAAGCACCAATTTCAATTTCTATGGTATTATCAGATTTACTAATATCTATCAAAAGTGATATAATTTTTAAAAGGTGTTTTGAAGAAGATAATGGAAAAAGAAGAGTTTTTTTTGAAAGCTTGATATCTGTAAGAATGTTTATAATATTTTCGTCCGACATTAAATTCACTTCTGATTTAAATTGGAGGAGATTCTCTTGTTTAATATCTAAAACTACATGCGTTGAACCATATCCAAGCCATATTTCTGGCATTAATATAATTGTAAAAGAATTAAAATAAATCTTTTTCATATTATAGAGAAATGAATAATAGTTATACAATCAATCTTGCAAAATTTTTAATACAATCTCATTCTTTAAAGTTTGGTAATTTTCAACTTGCTAGCGGTAAAACCAGTCGCTTTTACATTGATTTAAGATTAATCCTAAGTTCTCCTACAATATTTCATCAAACAATCATAGCACTAAGAAATAGAATTCAAACTGAAAAACTTCAATTTGACATTCTTGCTACAATTCCTACTTCTGGCTTAATTTTTACTTCTGTATTATCATATGAATTGTTTAAACCACTCATTTATATTAGAAAAGAATCGAAGGGTTACGGAATTAATAATTTAATTGAAGGGAAATTAGAACCATTCCAAAAAACATTATTAATTGATGATATTATCACAACAGGACAATCCATAGATCATGCTATTGAGAACATCAGAAGTAATGGAGGAATAATTGAAAATGTTATATGCATACTTTTAAGGGGAGGAAATGCAACATTAAGAAAATTTGCTGAAAATGGAATAACTCTAAAATTTTTATTAACCATCAATCAGTTGGCAGATATCCTCTATAAAAATAAGTTGATAGATGAAGAAAAAAAATTAATATTACAAAAATAATTATCCTTCATATATCATAAGGCTCTTTTCCTCTAATAAAGTATGAAGGTTATGCACGGCACGATATACTTCAGCTTCTTTTTTAGCGCCCGTACAAACTAATTTCCCACTAGCAAAAAGAAGAATAACTGTTTTCGGATCTAACATTCTATGAATTAATCCTGGAAATTGCTCTGGTTCATACATACTACGTGGAAGTACTCTTGCAGCTAATTCTAAATGAATTTTACCTCCTAAACTTGCTGATGCTACTATATTTTGTATTTCAATTATAGGTTCATTTTCTATTTGAATATTTCCTTTCTTTAACTTTTGAACGACACTTTTTACTGCTTTAATTGCTTGATCTTCTGATTTGGCCCCTGTGCATACCATTTTTCCTGAACTAAAAATTAAAGTTGCCGTTTTTGGAGATTTAAGTCTAAAAACAAGACCTGGAAATTGATCTGGATGATATTCAACATCTGGAAATATTTGTGTAATTTGGTTTAAATTAACCGTTTGATTTATAGTTGCAGAAGCGACAACATTTTCAATACTTACAATAGGTTTAGTTTGCGGCATAGTGGTATGCGGTTTGTGAACTATATAAATATACTATATAAATTTTTATAAAATGATTTTATAAACGAAAGATCCTGATATAAGTACATTAAAAAATTAATTAATATATAATATAAATAATTTTATAATCACCATATGTCATTTAGAATAGATCATGATTCATTAGGAGAAATTAAAGTTCCTGTAAACGCCTACTATGGTCCCTTTACATCTCGTGCAATGGAACAATACAAAGTAACAGGTCATAAATCTCACCTTAACCTTATCAAAGCTTATGTTATGATTAAAAGATCAGCAGCATTCAGCTAATTCTGAATTAGGAGTCTTAGATGAGAAAATTGCTAAAGTAATTATTCAAGCATGTGATGAAATTTTATCTGGACAATTCTTAGATCAATTTGTTGTAGACGCTATCAATTCAGGAGCAGGTACTGCCTTTAATATGAATACAAATGAAATAATTGCAAATAGAGCTTTAGAAATTCTTGGAAAAAGTAAAGGCGATTATATGACTATTAACCCTAACGACCATGTTAATATGTCTCAATCTAGCAATGATACCTTTCCAACAGCAATGCATATTGCGATATTAATGAATATTACTTTAACCATAAAGTCGCTAGATACATTAATTGCATCTTTGAAAAAAAAATCTATTGATTTTAAAAATATTATAAAAGTTGGAAGGACACACTTAATGGATGCTATTCCTGTTACACTGGGCTCTGAATTTGAAGGATATGTATTTTCGTTAGAGAGATGTAAAGAAGAAATTATTAATGGCCAAAGGAACTTAGAATTCATTGGTATAGGTGGAACAGCAGTTGGCACAGGTGCCAATACACCTAAAGGCTATCGAGAAAATGTAGTTAAACATCTTTCTAATATTTCTGGCATAAATTTAAAAATGTCTAAGAATCTTCACTTTTTCCTTCAAAGCAAATTTGATATAGCGAATTGTTCGTCAGGATTAAGAAATTTAGCACTTGAACTAATAAAAATTGCTAATGATTTAAGACTAATGGCTTCTGGACCTATGGCTGGCTTTGCTGAAATATTTATTGCAGCAGTTCATCCAGGTTCGTCTATTATGCCAGGAAAGGTCAATCCATCTCTTGCCGAATGTTTAAACATGATTTGCTTTGATATAGTAGGAAGGGATGTTTCTGTAGCCATGGCTGCACAAGCAGGACAGTTTGAATTAAATGTAATGATGCCAAGTATGCTAAAGAATGTATTAGAAGTCACAGACATGTTGATAAATTTCTTACCAATTTTTGCGAAAAATTTTATTGATGGAATTACGCCAAATTCAGAAAAGTTAAAAGAACAAGTGGAAAAAAGTCCTATTCTCATAACCTTATTAAATCCATACTTAGGATATCTCAAAGCTGCAGAAATATACAAAGAATCTTTAAAAACAGGCAGAGGAATAAGAGAATTGGTTTTAGAAAAAAAATTAATGAAAGAAAGAGAGTTAAAAGATGCACTATCGTATGAACGAATTCTTGGGATAGTCTGAATTTGAGATTATTTACAATAAATTCATAATAATAATTTTTTGTATCTTTTTAATAATGTTTAAGTAACTCTTGTTATATACAAGTAATAGTAAAAATATATTGGTTAGTGCAGTATTAGCACTTGATAAAGTCAATGCAGAAACTGGAATAAATCAACATGAAATTGAATGTTTAAAGAGATATCTAGGATTTGACAATGAAGAAGAGTTAAAGTCATACTTGGAACATTATTTTTTAGAATAACTAATAATTCCTTATTTTTTATATATAGTTATTACGTATTACAATCGATATAATCTTTAAATTTATTAATATCATTATGTAATGATTTGATATATAGTTAATTCTTCAAATTGTTCTATAAAAGTTATATAATATTTTGATCTATGAAATAGTTTCTATAAATTGTATATTAGATACTATCTAATTTCTTATATTTCAGAATCATATGTAGTTCTTATGCATCCGGAAGATCTTAATAGTATATGGTTTTGTGAAGATTGTCAAAGTAGTTTTTTTTTCAATTCCGATGCTGAGGATCATAAAGAAAAAACAGGACATAACAAAATGAGAAAATTTAGTGCTGTACCTGGTGGAACAATACAAAAATAAAGAGTTCTAATCTCATTTACTTCCAATATCATAATTCCGTTAACAATTTCATATTTAAAATAATAATTGTAATATTTCATATGTATCAATGACTAATTTTGAAGCGTGTATAATTTGGATATTCAATAGAGAAGAATAACTTTGAATTTTTACATCCATATATACAATAATTTTGATATAAAATAGTAGGAATATAAAATAATTTATAATCTTTACAAATAAAAAATCGTATTATTTTATATCTTATTAGGCTCTGTTAATTTAAGATAACTTCACTTCTTTCATTCAATTCGTTAATAAAATAATTCTCAAATATTGTATCATTATACATAGTTACAAAGAATTGTAACCAATTATATACATGTAATAAGTTACATTCATCTTACATACATGGATAGTAATCATCAAAACTCTCGATTCTATCCTTAAAGTACTGGTTGACTCTTTCTATCAAACTTTTCTGAAATGGTGAGTGTAGATAGTGTTTCAATCTCAAGACATTGCATGCTTCATCATACCATGTACCTCCATCTGTGAATACAGTATATTTTCCATATTTTACAATCAGAGATTTAAGAATTTTTCGACAACAAGCATATTTCTCTTTCTTCAGAAATTTACATTCCAAGCATATTTCTCTTTCTTCAGAAATTTACATTCCAAGCACAGAACTATGTGTTGGTTCAATACATATCCATAGCCAGAAATGCTGATTACCTATTTGAATAACTGTTTCGTCTATGATAAAGGCAGATACTCTTTTTCTTTTGTTGTAGATTTGGCATGAACCAAATCTTTGAATCCAATTCCATACAGATACGTAACTTCTGTGTTTATCTTTAAAGAGTATTAATGCTTTAGACGTATTTCTTAAACTCAACCCAAGAAAATACAGATACAGAGAATACATTAAGATAATTGAGGATGTTTTATTTCTTTCAAACCTAATTTTCATATAATAAATAGAATGTTCTTAGCTATAACTTTTGCTGCTTAAATTAACAGAGCCGTCTTTTTTATAAAAAGAGATAGATATGATGATCTATTATAAACTAATTTAATAAATAAATGAGGATTTAAGAAACTATTTGAGAAAGATTAATGAATTAAGCATAGTTTGTATTACCGGAAAATATTTGTCATATTGATCGACATCTGCTTTATAAGTAAATAGATATATTTTGTCATTATTTTTGGTGATAAGTTGAAGAGACTGTCTTTTCTCTTCACCATCCATTGCAGTAAAGACTATTTTTTTTGCAGGTCTTTTATCTGCAAGAACTGTATCAGAGGATTCGATTAATTGGAAATCTTTAAAGTTATCTGTCATATTTTTTATATGGACATTTTTGATTGTATTTAGTGATATATTACTCAAACTCATCGAAGATATCCCCAATCCTGCCGGATACCTATATTGGCTTGTATCTACAATAGGCGCAACAAAAGTAACGAAATCATTAAGATGTTCTTCTTTTTGCCAATTTGAAGGATATTGAATAAGCAATACATAG
>CAWIYT010000187.1:0-7379 GCA_963840085.1 uncultured Nitrososphaerales archaeon | reverse complement strand
AATGTTCTTCAGTAATTAAGATTATCTTTATAGAATATTTATAACATCTCGAAATGTTTTACACTAGAAAAATAATGATATGATTTGGAACAGTTATCATGGTAGATTTATTTATTTAACAGATAAAATAGGTGAGCCCTAGAAAAGTAATTACCGTAGGGAGTAGAATCGTTCATGTAGTAGGGTTCTATTAACTTGTATTTAGCTTTTATTATTAAGAACTTATTTTCAAATTATTTTTGTAATATTAGAAGGTATAGAAACTTGAAATATGCCAATAATGGAGTAATACCGATATCATAACAAAAATAATAGTCTAATGTTACAGTATAAAGGAAAATATTCAAAAATTTCTTTACAATTATTACATTACTAGCGTGTGCTGGAAACCAAAGATTAGAAAATATTATTAAGTTCTATATTTTGATAAGTTATAAGATACTAATTTCAAAAAGGATTAGAGGATAATCTGATAAAGATATACCTGAGAATTGATTTCTGTAGTAAAAGGTTTAGGTAAGGATAAAATTACTAAGGTATATTTTATCAATAGCGGATATTATATAGGTTACTCTTACTACTAAACGTTGTTTCTTGCTGCATCAATCATACCATGTAAATGTGCTGCTGCCGTTTCAATATCATTATGCTTATATTGTCCCGCCCTGTTTTCTGCAGCCAGCACCGCACATCGATGTACTTTGGCAAAATCGCTATAAGGGAATTTATATCGTCCTTTGGTATCTTCTTCTTCATCTGTGTCTACTCCCAAATACCACTTCCCATATTCATCAAAATTATACTTTTTAATATACTCATTCTCTTCTTGTGCAGACGGTTTATGCTCGCTCCACATATCTTTTTCATCAAACACATAGCTTCCTTTTTCTATTAGTCGTTTCGCATGCTCAAATGCCCGTTTATTCAGCTTTATTGTCAGATGGTCACCTCCTTTCATTTTAATTATTTCTCCATCAATGATAAATGTTTGAGTAGTAGAGTTAGCTCTTCTTCTAACTACTAGATATATAACGGATTTGGGTATTATAAAACAATGTTGGTAGTGCTGATAGATGGATTAAGAAATTATTTATTCCAAACAAAAAAAGAGCAGTTACAAATAACTGGATTGAGTACATCTCTTTCAATGTTGTTGATTGTTGTAGATAGCTTAACTGTGGTCTAACTTGGACCTCCTTCTCTTTTCTATGCTTATTGTATTCTTAAAACATGTATATGAACCCGAATACATAACGGGCCCGTCGGGAGTAATACCGATAGCGGTGCTAAATTAAGAGTCTATTGTAGAGTTACTACTATCTTGTATTTAGCTTTTATTATTAGAAATTTATTGTGACGCATAATTATATGTTAAATTATTAAAAATTTATTAATGAAATAAATAAGAAGTAAGATTTGTTTTTTACATATTTACTAAAATATTTGACAAAAAACTATAATTTACAAAAACCATAAATAGAGAATAAAATATTTCTATGAAATGAAAATGAAATTACTTTTTCAAAGCTCCTTTATAATGCTGGTATTAGTATCAATAATAACAATACCATCAATAAGCAATAGTAGTTTTTCTCAAGAAGAAGAGAATAATCAAGGACAAAAAAATACAATCAGCACAAAATCTTACTGATAAATATGAATGGCCTAACATACATGAGAATGTCATTACAGATTTTAACTCAAATATCTCTTATCCACAAATTGAAGATACTGTATTCATTCATCCATTTGCTGTAGTAATTGGAGCATGTTATTTTGGTGAACTTGTAATGGTAGCTCCTACTGCAGTTTGCAGGGGTGATGAAGGTACACCTATCCATATCTCTGATTACTCAAATATACAGGATGATGTGGTACTACATGGGTTAGAAACAACCAAAGATGGAAAGAATCTAGATAATAAACGTTTTACCAAAGATGGTGAATTATTATTGGGTAATGATACCAGATTTAAAGAAGGATATTCAGTATTTGTAGGTGAAAGAACAAGTTTAGCACATGGAACCCTTGTTCATGGTCCTGCATATATAGGACATGATACATTTGTTGGAATGGAGAGTTTAGTATTTAATGCAAAAGTAGGAAACAATGTTGCTATTGGGGTTTCTAGTACGATAACGGGAGGTGTAGAAATCCCAGATAATAAATTTGTTCCACCAGGAAGTGTAATTACTACGCAAGAACAAGTAGATAATTTACCTAGTAGAATTGGAAGTCCTTATGAGAATATCAATGAAGAAGTAGTTCATGTCAATGAAAAATTAGGTAAAGGATATAAAGAACTTGATATTGAAAAAATAGTTACAGAAAGAGAAAAAGCAATGGAACAAAATATGTTAGAGACAGGAATGTCTTCTTCTTTCCAATAAACTTTTTTTTATTTATCCATAATATTGTAATACTATCAATAATTATCTAAATCAATGTATATGTTATAATTTATACTTATTTTTATTGTAAGAATAATTATACTTTTTAAATTCATTCAATTAAATTAATAGTATCATCATTTACTTTTCATAATTATTTAAGAAAATTGTTTTACTATATGGGAGTAATACCGATAGCGGTGCAAAAATAAGATTCCATAAAATAGTAATATCATGATATTTAAAATTACAAAACTTTAACAATTGTAGATAATAAATAAAAAAGAGATTATTCGACTACGATTACGCCTGTCATGAATGGATGTATTGAGCAATGATATCCAAAGTCTCCAGGTCTATCAAATACATTATCAAATGTATCTCCAGGAGATATTGGTCCAGAGTCAAATGAGTTATCATCAGCAGTTACCGTGTGCTCTATTGAATCATCGTTTCTCCATGATACTATATTATTCTCTTCAGATGCAGATACACTAATTTCAGGTGGAACAAATCTATCGTCATTATCTGGATTAGATGCTCCAGGTGCAATGAACACTTCTTCTGGTTCTGGTTCTTGAGCAAAAACTTTGTTAATCAAAGAGATATTTGATGATGAAACAAAGGGATTAGATAAAAGACCCAATGTTAATACGCTCACGATTATTGTTATACTTAAGATTAATGTCCTCTTCATTAAATGAATTCTATAAAGAACGTATAAAAATTTGATATGATTAAATTATAGTTTAATTAATTAAATATTTTCGACAATTATACTACTACCATGTATTTAGATTTTATTATTAGAAACTTATTGTATTTAAAAGTAAAATAAATGTTAATAATAAACTAATTTTCAATCAGGTCAGGTGGAAATAGTGAAAGTTGATTTTGAAAGCAATATTATAATTAAGAATATTGCTGGCACTATTGCAAACAATTTATTATTGTAACGCAATTTATTATTCACCTGTCAATTCATCTTTATATTTTCTTAATCTTCTACTCTTTCCATAGTTTTTTCTGTATCATATTCAGAGCCTATATCGCTATCAGGGTCTCCAATTTTTCTGCCTACTGCTTTTGCTCCTGCTTTTATTTTCTCATCCAATCCTAAATCTTCCTCCTTTTTAATTTCTATGTCTTTATCGTTTTCCATGATAATTGTTGTTGCGTTATAATTAATAATAATTAGATATATCTACAAATCAATCGATAACTAACTTTTTTCTATCTAGAATAATTGTTTTTATTAAAAGTTATACAAATATATTATAAATTTAAACGCGAATTAACAAGTTCAAATAGTAAATTTTGATTTTATAATATCAACCTAATGTGTTTGCTCTATGATTTTAATCATTTAACCAAAGACTACAAAGTCTTAACTTTTTCTGCTACTTTCAATTTTTTTTAAATTATATCATATTTTTATGACCATTTTATCATCCAATGTATTAAATTAATAATTGATTCAACTAATTCTTGTCCTTTTTTAGTGAGTTTGTATTCTACTCTTGGAGGTATTTCATTATATGCATATCTTTCTAAAATTCCGTCTCTTTCAAGTTCTTTAAGTCTTCTTGCCAATGTTTTACTACTAATACCTTTCATTAATTCTCTAAATTGTTTATATCTTACAGGATTAGTTGTACAACACAAAGGAATTAGCATTTCAAATATTCTCCTTTTAGTTATCAAATTTCGAAGTTTTGTTGTTTGCAACATTAGTTTTTTAGAATCATATCCTTCGAAACTGCAACTATTGTCATTATAAACTGGTAATTTGTTTACTTTTTGTCTCTTTGTTTCCTTCATTACCCTTTGTGTTATACAGTCATTTTGATAATTTAGATAGTTTCCTTTGTAAACATAAATTAGTATGCAAAAGGAACTATTAAAAGCAAAAATAAAAGAAAATTATGGAAAAATTGCTTTAGAGGAGAATATTGATTTCTGTTGTAGTCCACAAGAAGTTTGTTGTTCTAATACAAATAATATTTCTAAAGAACAAATATCTACTATTATTGGATATAACGAAAAAGAATTAAAATCAATTCCGAAAGAATCAATTCTTGGCTTAGGATGTGGTGCACCATTAAACTTTGCAGAGTTGAAAATAGGTGAAACTCTTGTTGATTTGGGTTCTGGTGCAGGAATAGATGCATTTTTGGCTTCTGAATTGGTAGGTAATGAAGGAAAAGTCATTGGAATTGATATGACTGATAAAATGTTAGAAAAAGCAAGAACAGTTGCAATTAAAAATAACTATAAAAATGTAGAATTTAGAAAAGGAGACATTGAAGAAAGAATACCTATTGAAGACAATTCTGTTGATGTGGTAATAAGTAATTGTGTTATTAATTTGACTTCAAATAAGACTAGTACCTTCAAAGAAGTTTATAGAATTTTAAAAAAGAAGGAAAGGGAAGGATGATTATTTCTGACTTGATTACGACTAAAGAAATCAGCAAGGATAACATCAATACTAATAATTGGTATAGTTGCATTGATGGTGCATTAACAAAAGAAAATTATTTACAAAGTATTAGAGATGCACTATTCCAAAACATTGAGGTATTAAAGGAGAAAACCTATATGGATGAAAGCAATTTTAGTGATGGAAGAAAGATTATCAGTATAATAGTTAGAGCAGTAACAAATTAGGTTTGATGCAGCGTGAAATTTTTTAGAAAATCTAAATCAAGTAACAATAATGATGATGACTATAAAACGATTCTCTTTGTATGTGTTGAAAATGCTGGTAGAAGTCAAATGGCTGAAGGTTTCTTAAAAATATGCTCCAAAAGAATTTAAAGTCCAAAGTGCAGGAACAAAACCAGTTTCACAAATCAATCCAATAGTAGTTGAAGCAATGAGAGAAGTTGGAATAGATATTACTAAACAAAAATCTAAAGAATTAACTGATGAAATGATTAGAAATTCAAATCATATAGTAAATATGGGATGTATGGACAAGAGTTTCTGTCCTACACTATTCTTACCAAAGGTTATAGAATGGAATTTACAAGACCCAAAAGGAAAATCTATTGAAAAAGTTAGAGAGATAAGAGATGAGATAGAAAAAAGGGTAAAGGAAGCTTGTTGCAGAAATTACAACTACTACTGAAAAATAAATTAGACAAAAATAAAAAAATCTTTTTTGCAGAACTTATTGGAACATTTATAGTTATAGTATTTGCTACAGGTTCTGTTGTATTAGATGCAAAATTAAATGGAATCTTAGGACTTCCTTTTATAGCAATTGCTCCTGCTATTGCTGTTGCTATTGGAGTTTATCTTTTTGGCAAAACATCAATGGCACATTTCAATCCTGCAGTCACAGTAGGATTTTTAATTACACCATATTTGCGAAGGAAACATAAATTATTTCTTATTTATCTTGCAGCAGAATTAATTGGTGCTTTGTTAGCAAGTATTTTCATTTTTTCCATAATGGGTAATGAGATGAATTTGGGTGCTAATGCTCCTAACTATACTAATTATCCTGTTCATGTTATTGTTGGAATAGAAATATTAGCATCTGCTTTACTTATGCTGGTAATACTGATAGTAGTATATACAAATGGAGCAAAGAGATTTGGAGGAATAGCAATCGGAGCTATGGTAGGTTTAGATATCTTCTTCTTTGGATTAATTTCCGGTGCTTCAATGAATCCTGTTCGTTCTTTGGCGCCTGCTATTGTGTCCGGTTATTATGTTGATTTGTGGCTTTATCTTACTGCACCATTTATTGGAACTTCAATAGTGGCACTTCTATTGAGAAGTAAATTTTAGTTTAGTAATGGTAATTATTGCTGTGCATAGTGAACCTGAGAAAGTACGAGCCCGTCGGGAGTAATACCGATAGCGGTGCTAAATTAAGAGTCTATTGTAGAGTTACTACTATCTTGTATTTAGCTTTTATTATTAGAAACTTATTTCAATTTTTATTTTTTACAAAAGTCATAATAATTGCTATTTTGGATTTGTATAAAAGAAAATAACATCAAAAACTAAAATACTTCTTATCTTGCTTAATTAACATATTGACAACAACAATCAATATTCCAAAGTGGAAGATTTCTGGAGATTGGTTTGATGTATGTAAGTGCAACATACCTTGTCCTTGTGAATTTGCTCAAACTCCAAGTTATGGTGACTGTGATGGTGTTTTGGCCTATCATATTAACAATGGCAATTATGGTGAAACACCTCTTAATGGATTAAATGTATTGGCATTATCAAGTTTTGAAGGTAATATCTGGGCTGGTAATACAAAAGCAAGTATTGCAATTTTCTTCGATGAGCAAGCTGACCAACAACAACGGGAAGCTTTGCAGATGATTTTTAGTGGAAAGGCAGGCGGTTTTATGGCTCAATTTGCAAAGCTTATAGGAGAGCATCGTGGGATAAATTTTGCTCCCATTAAGTTTCAAGTTGCTGATGACCTTTCCTATTGGAGTGCAGAAATTCCTGGAAAAATATTTGCAAAAGCAGAAGCATTGACCGGACCGATGACACCACCAGGTAAAAAGGTACGAAACAATAAATGCTCCTGGAAGTGAAGTTGGTCCAGGTACAGTTGCAACATGGGGAATAGCAGTATCAGATAAAGTTGATGCTTCAGAAATAGGATACAAATGGGAAAGAAGTGGTAGGTCAAGCAAACATATCAAATTTGATTGGAGTGGACCATGATTTTATAGTAAATAATTAGGATTATGGTAATGTATAAAATACAAAAAATAATTCTTGTATCTCTCATCTTTACTTCTTTAATAGCATGGTTGTTCTCTATCAGCCAGCCTGACTTAATGATGGAAACCATGATGATGCCAAATCCTATTGCAGTATCGATATTTACTGTAAACTGGACAGTTGGAATGGCTGCCATGATGTTTCCAGCTATTGTTCCTATGGTATTATTGTATAATCAATTGATAGTTAGAGATAATAATAATAGCAGCAATTATCTTTATGATA
>CAWIYT010000186.1:0-48903 GCA_963840085.1 uncultured Nitrososphaerales archaeon | reverse complement strand
TATCAGATAATTTCAGAATATAGGATTTGGGCACATACCAATCTAAACATGTAGAGCTAAAGTTCTTCCTATCAGAGTATGTTGATAATACTAATGAATGTTGATGATATATGAGATATTATATAAAAAAGATGCACATTATATACAATATTTAAAAATAAAATATATTTGATTACATTTACATCGTAAGATATGGTGCTATTTTCTAATTACATACCTGTAGTTAAAAAGATGATAGATAGATTTATTTGAAAAAAGAAAATAGTTACAAAGAATAGTTACAAAAGAACATTTTTTAGGCTGTTATTCTGGATACGAAATAAATAAAGTTCATAGGGATCTGGAATATCACTATTATACTAACAGAACTAAAATTAAGTAATAGTTTCAATATACATTGCTAGATCATTTGCCACCTACATCTGTTCAGATGATTGGTCATACTGATCAAGCAAATCACCAATATGACACATCAGACTTTTGGGATGCAGCTGATTCAGGCAATCTGCCTTCTGTCAGCTTTCTTAAGGCTCCGGCTTTTCAAGATGGACACGCAGGTTATTCAAATCCATTAAATGAACAAACATTTATTGTCGATACCGTAATCATATACAGAAACTTCCTGAATGGAATAGCACTGCTATAATAATTGCGTACGACGATTCTGACGGTTGGTATGATCATGTAATGCCTACAATTGTAAGTCAATCTGACGATCCAAATACAGACGCATTGTTGGGTAACGATTTGTGTGGTAAACCTTCGACGGAGAAGTACAAAGACCGCTGCGGACATGGCCCGCGTCTTCCAATTTTAATTGTCTCTCCATTTTCAAAAGTAAATTATGTAGATCACCAGATAACTGACCAGATATCCATTTTGAAGTTTATTGAAGACAATTGGAATCTAGGACGAATAGGAGACCAATCCTTTGACGCAAAGGCCGGCTCTATATTGAACATGTTTAATTTCACGGCGGGACACTCTGCAACAAATCTGTTCCTTGATCCTTCAAACGGAACAACAGAAAAACTACAATAATGTAGTAGATAAATGCGACAAGAAACCTAAGTGAATGTCAATCTTATCTCAGATCGTAGGAGCTCGGACTTGATGATTCCTAAGAAGGCTTCAAGGCTAAAGAAGATATCAATCAAATCCTAACTGTAAAGGACTAAAGAAGAAGAATAATACTGCATATGCAAAACAAGAGTGCTATATGAAGAAGGGTTACAGGGACATGTCTTTACTAAATTCATAACATCATTACTAAAAATACTGCGTAGTTTATGCTACTTCCATATCTCATATATCCCAAATGATTATCTCATGTATAAATAATAGTACATCTTCCTACTGCTTGTAGGTCACATTTTCCATCCCCCTCTGCATCTTTTTGGAGTTCTATTTCATCCCTTACGTTATATTCCACATCATTAGCAAATACATTTATTATATTTTTTATTGGATATCTCCCTAGTGGATCAGAATTCTCATTTGAATAGTAAGTACTCTAGTAGTACCAGCAATAAGGGAAGACACAATAAGTACAAAAGGGGATTATCTGAGGTGCTAACAGATTATCCTCAGGATTGTACAAATTGTAAAAATGCTTTACCACTAAATTGATAGCCGCTCCGGTTCATCGCAAAAGTGGGCTATTAATAAATAATCATTCCCTTTGATTATCTAATGAAACTTGTAAATTAGATTTATACAATATTTATCTTTAACTTAGGCTAATAACAAATTTGTTATTCAAACCTCTGAGCCCAATGAATTTGTTAATTTAATTGATTAGGATTACAGGCAAAAATGACCGTCAAACCTCCGAGCCCAAAAATATAAATCTAATTTTGTTGATTTTGAGAAATTAATATCTAAGAATTTAATTAAATTATAATGAAGAACTTGTTCTTAAATTAGACTTAGTATTGTTAACAATATTATAATATCTAGCTCAGTACCAAAATTATAATATTTTAATTCTCTTGACTTTGTATACTATTTAAGAATTTTTCATATTTATGTAAAGTTTCTTCTTGTAACTTAGACTGAATAAATCCAGGACGAATAATCCTTATTTTTTTAATTGCATCATGTGATGAAAGATTTTCTTGTTTCATTATATATGCAGCCAAAATTGTGCCTGTTCTTCCTTTTCCAGCTGCACAATGAACCACTAATGGTTTTTTCTCATAATTAATTTTATTATTCATATAATTTACTAATTCATCTAATACTTTTAATGTAGGAGCTCCATAATCTTTTACAAATTCAAATTTGTAGTCTTTATCTACCGTAAGTTTACCGTTATTTATTAGCCATTTTTCAGGTAGTGGGAATTCTCTTACGGTGACAATTGATCGAATATTATTTTTAAGTAACCATTCATATTGTTCTGCAGTCATAGGTGTTCCACTACCTGCAAGTTTATTGTCAATAACCCATGAAAAATTTGTAGGCTTATTGCTTATTTTACCATGAATCCATCTGAATAAATTACCTATTAGTGTCATCACATAAGATAGAAAGTCAATTATTTATATTCTAACTACAAGCAATTTATATAAAAAAAGTTTAGATTTCTCTTTCATTTTATTCAAATTTATTCTGAAAATCGTTAATAGTAACAGCTATGTCAAGACATTTAAAATTCTTTTATGAATATGGAAACTTGCAGGTAGACTGCCTATAGGCTCTCCATCTATTGATACTGTAACTTCTCTATCAAGTGATCTTATTGAGACGGTTTTGGCTTGTTCATAAATTATATTTTGTTTATCTGAGTGATCTTCCATTTTTATATCTATTAAGCTATTTAAAAACTTGAAACTACCAGAATCAGTAACCATAACCAAGTCAAGCAAACCATCATTAATTTTTGCATTGTAAGCTGGACGAAATCCTCCCGCCAAATATATACCATTAGCAACTATTGCCATTGTCATGTTTGTATTAATCTTTTTCTTTCCTTTATCTAATATTATTTCACATTTGTTACTTTGATATGAAGGTAAAGTAGAAATTATTCCCAAAGCTGTGGAAACAATTCTGCTGTTAATCTTCTCTCTTACGATCTTGGATTGATCTATACCACTTAGCATATATTTTCTAATCAAATCGCTGTTGGAATACTTTAAAGTAGTTTAAGATTACATATATTAAACACGATAGCAAATATTTTTTCCTGCTTATATGATATTATAAGTAAATAGAATTAGAAAATATAGGCTAATTGGTATATAATTTCAGCACCTATTCCAATTTCAGCTGCGTTCAAACAAATCCGCATTTTATACCTTGGTTTAGAATTATTAAAAAAAACAGAAATGATATCTATTTTTTTTTGGTCTCATTTTATTGATTTTGTTACAAATTATCTGTGGATCAAGAGGAATATTTAGAGATTTAGCCAAAATATTCCTAGTTCCTGCTGGAACAATCCCTAATACTGCTTCTGCAGAAATAGGGATTAACTTGTGAAAATCTTTAGAACTATGTGAAAATTTAATAGAATCCTCAAAAAAACCGTTAGCCACTTCATTTAGAGTTCCATCCACTCCTATTGCTATAATTTTTTTAAAGTTTTTCTTAAGGTATTGTCTAGTATACTTAGTAGTATCACCTGATTTTTTAGTAATTATTATCTTAATTTTTTCGCCAATTTGTTTTTTTAGTAAAGTAGAAAATATGTCCATATTACTCTCATTGTTGCCACTGGCAGCTTTAGGATTTATAATTACTAATGTTTCTTGATTTGATTTGATGGAACTCATAAAAAATACCTTTTACATTCTATTATTTATATTCTTGAGAAATTAGTTATAGTAACTATGAATATAATTTATATAAAAAAATTTGATTAATAATTATTTTTGAACATTTCAATTGTATCATATATTTTTAATATATATAAAAGATCAATTTTAATATTCGCTCTAATATCAAATAGTAGTATATGAATTTTGATTTATTGGAAAAATATTCTCATGAGTGGAAACGCTCTAAAGATTCGCAACTTGAAAAAAATTATTAACATTATTTGTAGCACCAATAATAATTTTAATTTTCCAATATCAGAAGATTGTACAATTAGCAATGGTAGGGTTGGTTTTAGATATAAATATAATAAAACATTTCCTAATTTTTTTGAATTCCTTTCTTATATTACTAATCATCCTATACCAATTGAAATAAATAATTGTCATTTTGGTCCCGGAGAAATTGTTGTAATCAAAGATAATAAAGAAGATGCATTAGGTGATTTAATTCGGTCAACTCATGAAATTATTAGTGAGATCAAAACCAAAGTGAAAGAATAAATAATTTATTTTTATATATATATATTATATGAATTTATTAAAACAAATTACCTTTTTTCATCCTATTCTTAAATTTTATTATATAATTAAATTAGGACAATTAATATTATTATAAGAAAAATGAATATTATTTTAATTTAGATTTAAGTATTTTGTATATAGAAACAAAGAATTATATCAAGATGGACATAAATAGATTATTTTCAGGTTGAATGAATAGATGATACATGATTCTTGATATCATGTACCATATTCTGCCTACCATGTATGCTTTTCCTACTTCTCATCCGATAATCTAAGGAATTTTTCGGCAACAAACATGAATATCACTTTAAAAATGGTGATTCCAAGGTCATTTTTAGCTATGGTTTAATACAAACCCATAATCCGAAATCCTGGTTTCTATTTTAAATAATAGATTCATCTATAATGAATGCTGTTACTCTTTTACTTTTGTAAATCAGATATTCTGCAAATCTTAATCTAGTTCCATACATATACGTTTTCTTTCATGTTGATATTATTAAATCATAAAAATTTAAATTTTACAAAATTGAGAAAAGTATTAATCTCTTTTATATTGTTTTGCTTCTTCTTCGGTTAACTTAAAATAAACAGTAATCCCATCAAAATGGTCAACTAGATTCTTAGGAATATAGAATACATCTTTGTCAAGAGTACCTTTTTGAGTTATAATATACTCATGTGAAACGTCTTGTACTTCTCCTAGGTCAGTATTTTCTCCAAGGCCTTTTGCTTCTTTTTTGATAATATTTGTTGAAAAGTCAGGATTAGAATTATTTGACATACGATAACAAATAATACATTTTATATAACCTTTTTTCGAGTTTTATAATTTCATAATATTGACTTAATTAATCATTGACTGTGATAATTTGTTTAATATAGTTTAGACTAATAACAATTTTGTTATTCAAATCTCAGCATTATATGAAATTGATTGTTTGTCCATTACTGAATTTTCAACGATTTTATAATACGTTTCTAATAATAAAAGCTAAATACAAAGTAATAATAGCAAAATCCTACTACATAAACTATTAGACTCCCAAATGATCAATATTTTTCTATCTCATTTACTACTCGTATGACCACTATAATTAGAAAGCCCTTCCCGTATATTCCAGGAGTAGCAGAAAGAGTTTGGAATAAATTTATTGTTGATGTTGCCTTGTTGCCTAATTCACCACTCTTAACACATTTAGCTACCTATTCTAGTCATATTATATAATGAACTGGAGAAATTACAACGAGTCTCTTGTTAAACGTGGTGAGGTATTACTTGATTTTGATGTTATAGATAACTGGAATACTGAACTAGAGAAGATGAACAAAGATAAGAAGGGTAGAAAATTCGTATATCCAGATTCATTTATAAGGTAATGGGATACATGAGAGCATATTTTCACTTACCATACAGACAAACAGAAGGAGTAGTACGAAAACATGCTTCCAACACTTTACCTTCAATTCCAGATTATAGCAGGATCTGTAGAAGAATAAACAGACTTGATATCAGGATTTCTTCAGATGATTCCATCAAATCTAGTTTACAACATGATGATTATTTTGTAATTGCAATAGATTCTACTGGTATTAAAGTATCAAACAGGGGAGAATGGATTAGACATAAATGGAAAGTAAAAAGAGGTTATCTCAAAATACATATAGCAGTTGATATCAAGAAGAAAAGAATTCTATCGTTAGATGTCACTAGTGAAAAAGTACATGATGGAAAAGTATTACTTGAACTGATAGATGATATAACAATAAAGCAGAATAAGGTAATAGAAACTGCTATCATGGATGGTTCCTATGACAGTAACAAGAATTTTCAGATATTATCATTTAGAGGAATCAAACCAGCAATAAAGGTAAGAAAGAATTCTAGATGTACAAATACTAATCATTATCTCAGAAACAAGGCAGTAAAGATGCAGAAAGATGACATTGATAAATGGAAGGATAGTGTCAGCTACGGTCAGAGATGGATTGTAGAAACTGTCTTTTCCTGTATGAAGAGAATGTCTGGAGAGAATATGTTTCTGCTATCAGATTTGAAAACATGATAAAGGAAATAATGATAAAAGCATCATTGTATAACCTGTTTCAAACTATAACCATCAAATGACTATATATTATTAGAATAAAAATTGTTATTCAAATGATTTAGGCAACAGAGCAGCTGATGTGGTAAATTCTACCAATAATACTTTCTATCTGCCCAGGTCAGAGGATGGCTCTCCAATAGCCATGCCAGATAATGGACCAAATTGTAGACATATTGTGAACAGCATAATCAGGATTCGCCTTTTGGATGGTTCAGAAAAATTATATAGTCTTGGTCAAATTATTGGGTATGATTCTTTTGGAATGAGAAGGTCAATTTCGACAGATTTTTGTGAAAATTACAATAAAACAATTTTTGGATATGATCGCAAATACGACAATGCCAGTAGTAGGATAATCACCTATACAACAGGACCTATGAAAGTAGAAACTGTCTATACACTTGATTTCAGCCCTGAAAATGTCGATATGCTTTATCAAAAAACAGATAAAGAAAAGAATCCTTATTTCAGATCCAGCAAAAGAGGTAAAATAAGAGAGTTTTACTGATATGTAAAGAGGAAGCCACTGGAGAAGCAAGAGAAATACTATGGAGTTCTCTTGATAAATTATTAGAGTTGTTCAAAAGTAAATCTTTCGACTACCTTTATAATTTCCTCTACATTCCAGAAGCGGTAAGGGCCGAACTTCGAGCTCAAAGTCAAGGTCAAGGTCTCACTACAGCAGCAGGTGATAAGTTCCAATCCACGATACAACAAGAAAATAATTCTTCTAATGCTGTTACTAATAGCGACTACTCCAATGACAAATACAAGCATATCGGATAGTTATAATAGTTCATTTTTGATATGAAAAAAAGAATAATTTAAAACAAATTCCAATTAAATTTACAATCTCTTTTGATGGAAAACCGTTACAACAATATACCAAATACTACAATAATATAGACTATTGATCATTTTTTGAAATTGTTGCATAACCTAGAGAGAAAGCATCCACAGAAGATATTTTACATCTCCAAGCAGAAGTAATAATCGGATCTGAATCAGTAGACAGTTTAATTATAGCATTGGCAAGATGGACATATTTCAAACTATCTATTTCACTTTGCCTTATCATATCCTTCATAAATTGTTTATAATGTTCACGATAGTTATCTACCATTTTAATTTCATTTGGATCATTTGTTGTTGTTTCCTCTTTTTTAGCCATATTTTCTATCATCAGATCATAGTATTGTTTTGAATGTATCATATTTCCATAAATGACTAATCCATTAACACACAATGTTATATCAAATCCTATGCCGGTTTGTTCTACTCTTTGAACAAGATATTCTAAGACTCTATCAGATACCATAAAATTTGATATGATAAAATCGCTTAATATTATTCTTCTTTGACAAGATATATTGATGCTAGTAAATTATCTACGAGCGTTCGAAAATCGTTATTATTAATAATTATTTTGATTAATCTAAATAAACCACTTTTTCTCATTATGTTTTGCATAGAACTCAATAAGATTAGTTATAATAATATCATATGTCTCAATGTCATAATATGTTTTTGAATGTTCCCTTAACTTCTCATAAGTCTGTGGTTTATTCTCATCACTATGGTAGAATTCTCAAAGTCATTTATGGTAGTAGTTGCAGAAGCAGAAGCTTGTTGTTCTTGTTCTGGTTGATCAGGTAATTCTCTTAGATTAGTAATTTTACCTAAATCATTCTTTGCATTTACTATTAATGATATAATGGTATTATTATAATAATTTTTTATTTTATTATTTTGTATTGTTCAAACATCAAAGACATTAATAGTGATTCTGTTGTATAATTTTCTCCTTTTGCATCTATTGAAGATGAATATTTGTATGACGATTGTAACATTTGATTAAACAAGTCTCTATTTAGTTTTCTCAATATGGAAGAGAAATTATTCCATTTGTCTAATTCTATTTTTAATATTATCGAGTTATTATTATTATTATTGTCCTCTTCAACAAACTTAAATGAATTGTTTAAAGAAGTTTTGTAGTGATGAAAAACTATTGACATAATAATAGGATATATTCTAATTGGAATTACAGAATAAGAACAAGCAGAATTATACAACCTTACGATTGAGAACATTTCTTTAAATAATTTCCTGTCATTCTTGTTAAGATATTTTTTAAATGATCTCCATTCATTTTCTTCTAAAACTGCAGCAATCCTGAATGTTGGTATTGTTCTACCCATTATGATTTGCAGATATGTATAGAATATAACTAATAGGATACGTGGAAGAGAGGGAGAGATACAGACTTACCTTAACAGGTCAAATAAAATTAAAATCTATAGAAAAAAGTAAATTATTTACTTACATAGATTAACTATAGAAAAATTAGTTAAGAGTAGTAGATTTTATCTACTTGTTTGTTGGATTGCTACCACGTATACAATCTATACACCAAACTTCAGGCTTTGGTATTCCATCAATATTTCTCCTTACTTCCATCCAAACAGATAGATTCGAACCACAATTTTCACATGTTCCATCGTAACTTGTTGTTGCCATTTTTATTGATATTAGTAATATAATATAAAATTGTTTAAAGGAAAAATAAATAATAATTCTATATATCTATTCGCTGTCAGAGTCTCCTATTACGTTAGCCTCTTTTTTCGATTCTGTTACGACTTTATCAGAAGCATTTTCAAGTGTCTCTTGAATCTCTTTCTCTCTACTATCTAGCTATGGCTTATTATTAAAAGGAATTAGAGTTTATCACTATGAAAAATAGATTTTGATATACTTTCATTTACAACGCTAATTAATTTAAATATCAATACATGTTTTTTAAGAATGTTGAATTTATAATTACATTTCAAGTCAACAAAATAATCACTCAGTATGATTACCTTCATTTTTGGATTTATTTCTAATAGTTCGGTTCTAAAAAATAATCTATTCATATCTGGCATTTTATCATCGGTTATTACTAGTGAATATTTATTTGGGTTTTCCTTGATATGTTCATATGCCAAAAGTGGGTCAGTGTAGAACTAGAAACATCATAATAGCCACTCATCTTTAAAGCCTCGCTAAATATATTTAATAAATCTGGATCATTATCTACTATGACTATCGATTTAGTAAACATTCTAGAGATAGATTTAAACATAAAAAATCTATTTAAGTATGATTTGTATTGAAAAATTTGCTTATGCAATACAATGCTCAAAGCAGTTAAAGAAGAACAACAACAAAACAACAAAAGAAGAGGAGGTTCATTGAGGCTCATGTATTATACATGTCCTCTAGTCGGGTTTTCAGTCCAAAGAATTCCAGACAGAACCACATCATCATCTCTTTTCTTAATAAATAATTTTATTAGGCAAAGTATAGATAGTTAAAATAATTAAAGAAATAAAATTTACAAGTTATCTAATTTTTTTTAATTTTATAAATCTATTACTCTAGTGATATTATCTCTACTAAATTAACGTTATTTACTTAAAATACTCTAGGATGATAGTTTAAGTTTTCGGACAAAATTATATTAATCTATTAAATACTTTCAAGTAACTTATTTCATTATGAAGATAAATAATAACAATAAAACAGCAATATTTTTTATTGTAATATCTTTGTCTCTGATAACAGCATTGACATCTATAATATATTCATCATCTACAACAACAGTTTTTGCAGTACAAGGTGGAGATGGAGGCCAACAAAAATTTACTGCCCAATTATCTGGTGACCAAGAAGTTCCACCTATACAAACGAGTGCATCTGGTAAGGCATGGTTTAAACCAATGCAAGATAATATATGGTTTAAAGTTAATGTCACTAATATCCAAGGAGTCACAATGGCCCATATCCATAGTGGAAAGCAAGGTGAAAATGGACCACCAATAGTTCCTTTATACAAATCTGATACTCCTTCTGGACAAATGTCTGGTATATTAGCCAAAGGAAATATCACTGCAGATACATTTCAAGGACCAATGACGGGTAAACAAATATCAGATTTGTTAACTGCTATGCAAAATGGAGAAACCTATGTAAATATACACACACTACAAAATCCTGATGGAGAAATTCGTGGGCAAATAATGATTCCAAATTCTACTAATGATAAAATGACAATGATGAAATAAATCCATAATTTTTTTAACTTAATTTTATTTTTCTTTTTATTTATAAGATAAATTAATTAATTAATAATCTATTATTTTAGCATCATTTAAAACTCTAACAGAACAGTTTCACAACTGATAAATAGTATAGTCTTTAGGTATTGAAAACACATCAATACACATTACATCGGAGACAACTTGCATATGTTGTCATAGTCCGGACCTGATATCTAAATCCAAATCATATTGTTTGTTCAGGCTATGACAATTAAATTATCTCAAAGTGTTTTATACTTTAAAGTCATAACTATATACACATTCAGGAGGGATGAAAATCTCAAATATTTGTGTATAGATGTTGATAATGAGTAAAATCATTGTCTAGCATCTATTTCATCAAATTATTAAATATTTTATTACCTATCTAATTCAACCTAAAACATATCGAAGAATAGTTGTCGTCATACAGCCATAGCTTTGGTCTCTACTATTTTGCTCTGCTTGCTCCAATAGATAAGACTATGACTACTTTAACTATTAAATTATCTCCAATTTTTAAATATTATAGTATGAATAATTTTTTACCAAACCGAGTTCAATATAATGCCATAGCCTATTTATTTTTGACAGATTTGTTCCTATAATCTAGTAGTCTATGGCTTCTTGATCTCCTTTTATTTACTAATCAATTAAATTTTCCACAATTTTTTAAATATAATAATAGCAATGTGAATATACAACCAAATAATACATACAAAAATATTCACGGCGGACCATAGCCTTCTATTATTTAGTGGTATTCATTAGAGGGCTATGGCTATTATTATTAAGATAATTTATCCTATACTACTAAATAATTTGTTGATTATATATTAGAACCAAGGTACCGAATCAAACCTACAGTCATAGCCTGCCTGCTATCGTCCAACTGTTATATTGGTTTCTCCTATATAAGAAGGCTATGGCTTTCTTTTATAATTAATTCCAAATATTATATTTTAACAATAAATAAATGGTATGTTAATCAAGCATATAAGGGCGTAAAAGGCAAAGGCTCAGTAACTATAGTAGAAGATCCAAATAGAACGGTTGTAGAAGGAGAGAAAATAAGTATGAAATACCTCAGTACATTAGATCACCCAATAGCAAAAATGATAACAGAGAATTCAAAGAAGGGAGAAAAAGTACTTATTAAAATCAGTCCAAAATTCTTTTCTACATGGGATTATAGTAAAGGATAGCCATGATCCTAAAGTAATTTTGCTATTTCCCATTTCCTTCACTTCCCTTAGATTTTACTTTGTTCTATAAAATTTGTGAGCCCTACTCTGTCGTTTTCCATTCTAATCATTAAAAGGTACGCGATGGTTATTAATTTGTGACTGTTGTCCTTGTTATTGTGGCTCACTTTCCAATTTATATAATTTTCAAATTATAGCTTTGGAAGCTTTATAGTTATTGTTTTATTGCTGCTCAATTCATAACTCTAATGTCTAATTACTATTATACTTGGAAGTTTACAAATTATACAAATTACCATTACATATTTTCTTTTTATTACAAATATTCTTCTCTTCTTTGTTTGATTATAAATTTACACATTGAATCACCCTTGGCAACTCTATGTGTTGTTTCTATATTTGCTCCAAGAAGTTTTTCAAATAATTCTGTTTCTGTCGTACATGCTTCCCAATGTTTTTCAGCTATATGTATAATTGGACAATTATATTCTAAAATAATATGTTTTCCTCCACTATTACCACTTCTTTTTGACTCCTTCTTTGATTCAGCAATATATCCTTCCTCATCTCTAATCCTTGCTAATTCCTTGACTTGTTTATCAAAATCCAAATTCTTAAGACGCTTATAGTATTGATCAAATAGCTCACTTTGGCGTTCACGTAGAACCTTTTCAATGCCTTCTTTGCCCATATTTCTCTCAATGAAATCAAGAGCATGGGTTGCAATTGCACTATATGATTTTGGGAAAACAGTTTTACTTTGACTAGTTAATTGATACATCATTCTTGGTCTGCCAACATTACCTCTAACTTCTACACTTTCTACTAAATCTCTCTTTTGCAAGATTGCAAGGTGCTTGTGAACCGCCATTCTTGATATCTTCATAACGTTAGCCAATTCCTCAAGTCCTGCTTGTTGCATAACTTTGAGATAATAGAGCAACTTCTTCTTTGGTTCACTAAATCCATCTGAAATATTTTCTAAATTATTTGGGATAGTCAATTATTATATATAATAAATTGATTAATTCATACATAAACCCTTTGGTTTACAAATTAAATGAATATTGAGTTGCTATTGGTTCTTTTTTTGTCTATAAATAGTTATATATATTATCTTATATATTGTCTAAGTATAATAAGACTGTTAATTCATAAAAAATAATACTTCAATCACTTTATTTAGCAGTGTAAGTTCCAACTCCTTCACTTTCTATTAATTAACTGAGAATAAATATAATTTGTAAACCTTTATGCTTATAAACTTAGAAATGAAAATAATATCTATGAGTCAAATTATAGAAATTATTGAAAAAGTATTATTAAGTTGCCTTATGTTACTGCTGAACCTAATAGATTTGGGGTTATAGAATTTCATCTGAACAGAAGAGAAATAGGACATATACATAGTGAAGATTTAGCTGATATATCATCTCATATGACAAGTCAAGATGAAATAGTCAAGATGATACAAGATGAGACACGACAAATAGGTGATTCTTTCTTTCAATGACAACACTTATAGCTGGAATGCAAAATTCAGTCCTTGTACTTGAATCTTCAAGGATTTGATGGAAGACTCATGAGAATTTAAAAGGAAGTTATCCACAAGGTATAGTATTCGATCGCCGGAATCCAAACAGAGCATATTGCGGGACATTTGGCAAGGGTTTATGGAAAACGGATGATGGTGGACAAACCTGGAATAGTATTGGAAAGAATCAAATCTTCACTTCTAATATAATGTCGGTTTCAGTCAGTCCTTTGGAAGAAGATAATAATGGATTCAATAAGGTATATGTGGGAACTGAGCCAAGCTCACTTTATATATCAAATGACGGAGGTGAATCTTGGGAAAGAATAAGTGGCCTCAACAGTTTGGAATCATCTGCTACATGAAGCTTTCATCCAAGACCTTGGACCCATCATGTTCGTTGGATTGAGCCAGACGTAAATAATTTGGACTATATTTTCGTTGCCATGGAAGCAGGAGCTCTAGTTCACAGCCGTGATGGTGGCAGAACTTGGATAGACCGAGCGAAGCAAGGTCCTTATGATACTTACGCTATGGCCACTCATAAAAAGGCGCCTAGGCGACTATATTCTGCTGCAGGTGATGGGTATTTTGAAAGCTTTGATTATGGAGAATCTTGGAACAGTCCGACAGCAGGGCTTAAACATCATTACCTCTATGGACTTGCTGTAGATTCAGCTAATCCCCAAACTGTGATCGTATCAGCTTCGCTAACAGCCCAACAAGCACGTTATATTGAAAATGCCAATTCCCTGGTATACAGAAAATCTAATGATGGCGAAAACTGGAACGCTGTTTCAAAAGGTCTTCCCGAATCCAAGGGAACAATAATTACAATACTTGCGTCAAATCCTATTAACAGTGGAGAATTTTTTGCTATCAACAACCGTGGAGTATTTAGCTCTACTGATTCAGGTGTTTCTTGGACAGCGCTTGATATTCCTTGGCCCAAAGAGTATCTTTCACAACATTCTTGGGCACTCACAATTGGAAAGTAATAGTTGTATGTAAGAGAATAAGGATATTAAGCTCAATCTATTGAAGACTGAGTAAAGGGATAAAACAGCACGGAACTTATTGACTATACCAATTATTTTCTTGTAAAATATAGTATTTAAGCAATAGGATAACTTGATTATTCTGTAAATTTATTTTGATACTAAGTTGATCCTATAAAGAGATTTTATTTCTATTTTATAATTATTCTGAAACAATAATGGAGCACAGAGAGGTAAGATAAATAGTTTATACATATATATATAGTAAAAGGTCAAATAATTCATAGTATTACATCTTACAAATTAATTGATAATAACAAATATCTAAATTAACTTATGTGTCCTTTTTCTATTGTTGTTGAAGAAATGATAGAGTAAAACCTAAAAAGTTAAGAAAAATAGTTTGACTAAGGTATTGAAAATGACCAAGTAAAATAACTAGTATAATTTGTAAACTTCAGAATTTATATATTCCTAAATTAAAGTTTCTGAAATGAGAGAGGAAAAGGAAAGAGGACGAAAAGAGATAGAAAAGCACAATACAACAAAAACAACAGCAGTAATCTATAGTAGTCGTTCAGCGCGATTCATTCTAGTTTTACTTAGTAGTGCTCTTTTGGTGGTAATGTTCTCAGAAACTATGCTACTTCCAGCTATTCCTGAGGTTATGCAAGATTTCAAAATACCATACAGTACTGCAGCTTGGATTTTCAGTGCATATCTCATTGTAGCTGCTGTTATGACACCTATTGCAGGTAAGCTTTCAGATATCTATGGAAGCAAGAAAGTACTGCTTACCCTGCTCGTATTGTATGTAGTAGGTGTTATTGCAGGAGGATTTTCCGAACACATATCTTTTCTTCTCGCTAGCAGAGTAGTCCAAGGTGTAGGCTTAGCTGCAATTCCTGTAGCTTTTAGTATTATTAGAGATTCGTTTCCTCCAGAGAAACTTGCTATGTCCGTGGGCGTCTTCAGTTCAGCAGCTTCTGGTGGATTTATTGTAGGATTACTCGTAGGTGCCAGTATAATCCAGAATTTTGGATGGCATGTCACATTCTTCTTTATAGCTCCAGCAGCAGTGATTGTAACTTTTATGATTGCCAGATTTGTCCATAATGATTCCAACCCTGTGCATCTACAGTTAAACGGAAAGGATAACAATAATAGTAGGAGCAAAGATGCCGTCACCAAAGATAGAAAATCCATGATAGATATCAAGGGTGCTATAGCACTTTCAGCTACGATAACATCTTTTCTAATTGCACTGACGTTCATTGAAAATAGTAACTCATTAGAAAATTCAATGGAGATTGCAGGAATTTCTTTTATGACATCAGGAGTTTCTCTAGTTCTCTTCATCTTTATAGAAAAAAGAACGAAAATACCTTTGATTGAATTCTGGTTGTTAAAACAAAGGATCTTGTTACCATCTTACATCATGATGATTATTACTGGGACTACGATATTTCTTGTATATCCTACCATAGTACAATTAGTAAGGAGCCCTCAACCAGCAGGATTTGGTGGAGATGCTGTATATGCAGCTTATGTCCAGCTGCCGTTCATGGTAGTTTTTTTAATATTCTCTAGTGCAACATCCTATATTATATCTAAACTAGGAAAAGTAATGCCGACGGTGTTAGGAGGTGCAATCAGCATTGCAGGAGCAATTGGTCTTTTGATGTTACACTCTACAGGATTCTCTGTATCTATAAATCTTACAATAATTGCGATCGGACTGGCACTAACAATGACTGCAATTTGGAACTTAATCGTTTCTTCAGCTCCAAAGGAGTTTATGGGAATATCTACAGGAATAGGAGCACTTCTTTCATTCATAGGAATGGCTATAGGCCCTACCTTGGCTGGAACATACATGCATACATTCCATATGTCGATAGAAGGTGCTACTGGTTTATTTCCATCTCCAGAATCATTCAATATGATCTTTCTTATCAGCTGCTGTGCTGTCAGCTATGTCGCTGACTTTTTCTTTATTGTTAAAGAGAAGGATGTCAAAAAATATAAAAATGATAACGTAAAAACATACCAATTTCCAAGAAGAGAATTCATAGGTTCATATCAATCACTAAATCTGTTATTTTATAATAATGGGCCAAAAATATAGTATCAAAAACAATTCATACACCTCTGGACCTATACCAAAATTATGTATTTTAATACGGCCCAGACCAGAATAATGTTATCTAATGTCATTGCAAAATAGTACTGAAACACTATTAGTGACCCATTGAGGACCAGCATCTGGAAAGAATGGATGGTCTAGAATTAATAGAAAAAAAGATATGAAAAGAATATAATAAAGAAAAAGATCCATGGAAGAGTTCAGATACTAAAGGATATAACACAAGTACAAACCTTATTTATCATCATATTACAAAGCTACTAAATATGTCATCAACAATAAAAATAAAACAGATAAAGAAGAAGAAATAGAAAGGATGAAAATAAGAGAAGAGATCTATAGAAAAGAGAAGGAACGATCTGTCTTCTATTATTAATAATTTAGATATGGCCTTTATATAATAAGTTTCTAAAATTTTTTATATAATAGATAAACTTTAATTAAATAGTATGATATATTATAAAAATATCAATGCAATTATTATTACCGGGGGAATTTTTATTTTTGCTACTGTGTGCCTAATGTCTGAGATAGGTCATTATGGTTATGCATATGCTCAAGGCAAGCCCGACTTTATTGCCACACTCTCTGGGAAGGAAGTAGTTCCTCCGGTCAAAACTGCAGCAACAGGAATAGCTGATTTTATAGTATTGGACAATTCTGTAAATTATCAAATAAATGTTTTAGATGCAGGGAAAATTACCTCTATTCAAATTCATAATGGTACAATGGGAATAAATGGTGACGTTATAGTGACATTGTATAATAAAATAAAAGATAATGGTACAAATTTAATTCAAGAAAAAATGTCAAAATTTTCTGATATTTCTTCAACCATACAAAGATCTAGCTCTTTCTCTGCTAGTGGTAATTTTCAAGCTTCAGACTTGACAGGTCCATTGGCTGGTAAAACAATTAATGATTTAGTGTTAGCTATGCAAAACGATGAAACATATGTAAATGTTCATACTGAAGATCAGCCAGAAGATGAATTACGAGGACAGATATTGGAAAGGACAGGTTAAGGATTAAAGATGATTAGAATTCATATTAGTAAAATGCCATGTTGGAAGAGATATAATCTTATTACATAATATTCTTCATAATATCTAAAGCAAATAGTAAATAAAAAAATGAAATAGATGATATATCGAAAATACTACCATCATAAATGTTTTATTAGATCTTTTGCGTAATTAGATAAAATCTACAATATATTTTCATTGTAATCAATTACGATTATCTCCTAGTAGTATGTATTATTCGATAATTAACCAAACCAGAAACAATATCTGATATTACATCATACCTTCTCAATCTGTTTCTGTACTTGTTTCCCATAATACCAAACTTCTTTATTCTACAGATAGTATGTTCTATACTATCTAACAAAAGTTCGTTTACGTATTTTTCTTAATATGTGAGGTTTACTATGCTTAAAAAATCTATCTTCTTGGTTTTAAAAGATATACGAAATTATGTTAGGCAGTATACTATTACTCTCTGTCTACGAAGTCTTTTGTTGTATGTTTTATCCTTTTGTTTAAGTTCAATATTATGTTTCTTCTTTATTGGTAATACTACTTTTACATTTGGAAAATCTTTTTCTACTCCTTGATATCCAAGATCATAATAGTTTTTTACATTTGTTGGTGTTATTGGATGTTCATCCTTGTAAACATAATAGTCATGCTGTCTTCCTTTCATGTGTTTTGATTTATGTAGTATTTTTCCTTTCTTATTTACCATATACTGTGTTTTTACAGTATGTTTTTTCTTCTTACCAGAATAGTACTCTTTTCTTCTCTTTTTATCTGTAGGTACTGGTATTTCTTGTTCTGTTGAATCTATAAATGCTTTAAATCCTGGAAAGTATAGTTCTACTTCTTGTACGGTTCTTAATCGTCTTGTAATATTGTATAACTGTTGAGGTAGTGGAATACAACTTTTTACTATAGGTTCCATATATCGTATATATCTCTATGTACATTGCTTTGATTTAGGTCAAACAAAAATCCTGATAATGAATTAGTTATGTATAGTTTGTAGTACACAAGAAGCATGAGAAATCTGTCTCTTATTGGATGTTTGAAATGTCTTCCTGCACATATACTTCGTGTTCTCTCCTTTCTTTTAGATAGACGTTTTATCTCATATTTTGGATATTTTGATTCTACTTCCTGACAAATGGAATCAAATTCAGATAATTCTAATCCAGTAAATGACCTGAACAATGACGGCTTTTTAGATAACCTATCATAATTTAGCAAACCTATAATGAATTGTGCTAGAGAAGAAGAATATAGCTTTAATCTTTCTAATTATGCAAAAGATTTATTATTGTTTTAATTCTTATGGCAATATAAAAATTAAAAAATATCCTTTACTAAGATTTTTACTCTTTTATCCCATTTTGGAATAAATAATGAAATCTATTTTGTTCACATTATTGTTAGATTCTATTGTGTAATTAACAACAACATAAAATATTATATATTTGAATATGTTCTATTATAAATAAAACTTAATATCAAAGCTCTAATTTTAATTTTTATAATTTTTTCTCACATTTTTATCTATAATTAATTATGCAATAGACATATATTCTCAGTTCCTATTATCTACTTAGAAAAAAATTTGAATAAAAGCATTTTTATCATATTATTATCTTTGTCTATTATTTCTTCTTTTGCATTTTTTACTTTTTGTAATGTTTATGCACAAAAACAAGGAAAACAACAACAACTTCTTAGTGAAGAAAATATTATTCTTTATGATCCTAATTTGAAAATTGAATTAGTAACGCAATAATAATATAAATGATGATATAATTTATTTATAGGTATTATTCTGAAAGGTTGCGTAGATGATAATAATTATTTAAAATTTATGAGAATATCTTTATCTTTTTTATAGGTAAATATAAAATACTTTTTATATCCTCCCATCCTACAAATACAAAATGAATCTAATTAATGATAGGAAGCAATTATTAATTATAATTTCTTCTATTTCACTGTCTGTATCATTATTGATTACAGTATTAAATATTGGCTCTGCTGATGCATTTGAAAACGCCATAGAGTATAAATTTGTAAAAAAATGGGGTGGTCAAGGATCTGGTGATGGACAATTTCTTCGTCCTCATGATTTAGATTTTAGTCCTGATGAAAAGATTCTATATGCTGTAGATAGAGATGGTAGTCGTATCCAAGCATTTGATAAAGATGGTCAATTCCTTTTTAAATTCGGTGAAGATGGAACAGGCGATGGTCAAATGCACGTTCCCTATGGAATTGATATTGATAAAGAAGGAAATGTATGGTTAGCAGATAGAGCAAATGATAGAGTACAAAAGTTTGATGGTAAAGGTAATTTTATTTTAAAATTTGGTAATACAGACGGAGTTCCTAGTGCAGAAGAAGGAAAATTTGATAATCCAAGACATGTTGCAGTAAGTAAAGATCTTGAATATGTTTATGTGGCAGATTCTAAAAATAATCGTATACAACAATTTGACACGAAAGGAAACTTCATCAAGGCTATTGGTCAATTAGGAAATAAATCTGGAGATTTTAATCTTCCTACTACAGTAGAAATAGATTCTAAAGGTAATTTCTTTGTAAACGAACGAGGAAACGAACGTATTCAAAAATTTGATAGTAATTGGAAACCAATTTTGATGTGGGGATCTAAAGGAAGTGGTGACTATCAATTTTGTCATATGGAGCACATTGCTTTAGATAAATATGATAATGTGTATGTAACTGATCCACAATCCGATCCTGGATGTAGTCAACAGCCTCGAGTATTAAAATTTGATAGTGAAGGCAAATTTATTACAAAATGGGGATCATTTGGTAAAGGAGATGGTCAATTTGAAGATCCTGAACATTTGGCAGTAGATTCAGAAGGCAATGTATATGTATCTGATAGAAAAAGAGATGATATACAGAAATTTGCACCAATCAGCAGTGAAACAAGTAATAATAAAAATGTAATTATGCCTAATAGTTTTCTATCATCACAGATAGAAACTCCTAAAAAAACAAATACAAACGTGCTTCTTGATATAGCTCCAAAGCCATCCAATACAACTAAAACAATAGATGTAAAAGCATGGGATAAACTCTTTGTGCAACAGAAATTAAAATAGGCATTAGTTCACTAGATTTGAGTGATTGGACAATTTATAAATATTCACCTTTACTATGCCGAATTTATAAATATAGTATTATAGGATGGCGTTCTATATAGTTAGATAAAAATGAATAGAAAGAGATTGATTATATTTACTTTATATTTTCCACTGATACTTGTAAGTTTTTGTAATATTTATGGACAACAAAATCAACCTAGTGATGACGAAGGTATAGTTCTTTCTGATCCTAAATTGAAATTAGAATTGGTAACATCTGGACTTGATTTTCCTACTACCATGGCATTTTTAGGTCCAGATGACTTTTTAATTCTAGAGAAATCAGGAACAGTAAAAAGAGTTACTGACGGCGGTAAAGTACTAGATAAACCGCTTTTACAGGTTGATGTAAGTGTAAAAGATGAGCGTGGATTGTTAGGAATTGCTGTTAGTGAAAAGAAAAACGCTAACGGTACATCTATTCAAAATAAAGACATAACTCACAATGTTTTTCTTTACTATGTTATATGTAATGATAAAAATGAGGATTGTAAGAATCAAATTTATAGATATGATTTAGATAACAAAAACAATGTTCTTGTAAATCCAAAATTATTGTTAAGTCTTCCTTCTTTCCCTGATCCAGCTCATATCGGTGGGATAATAAGAATAGGACCTGATGATAATCTTTATTTTACTGTTGGAAACTTCCAAAATACTATTCCAACAGTAGTATATAAAACTCCCACTCAAAATTATGAGAATAGTCATCCTATTGATGGCAGAGCTGGTATTTTAAGGATGACACAAGACGGCAAACCAGTTCTATCTGATAACGGTGAAGGAATACTTGGAAATAAGTATCCACTTAACTTGTATTATGCGTATGGAGTAAAAAATAGTTTTGGTATTGATTTTGATCCTGTAACAGGAAAGTTATGGATTACAGAAAATGGACCTAAATTTGGAGATGAGATTAATCTGGTAGAACCTGGCTTTAACAGTGGTTCTGATAAAATATTTGGGATATGGAAAGCTGATGATCAAGGTAAAAAAATGAAGATAGATGGCAAAAAAGATCAATATGTAACGGTAGGAAATAATCCACAAGATCTAGTTTATTTTAATGGAAAGGGACATTATAGACCTCCAGAATTTATATGGGATAAATCAGTCGCTCCCACTGCATTATTATTTCTTGATTCAGACAAATTGGGCTCTCAATATCAAAATGATATGTTTGTTGGATCAGTAGATGGTGGTCGTCTATTTCATTTCGATTTAAATGATAACCGAAACGGACTGGATTTAAAAGGTAATTTAGCCGATAAAATAGCTACAGATAGTACAGAATATAATGATATCTTATTTGCAGAAGGTTTTAATATTATTACAGACGTAAAACAAGGCCCTGATGGCTATCTTTATGTTGTTTCAGGACTAAAGCAATCGAAATCAGAAAAGCTAGGTGCTGTTTATAGAATATCACCTTTTTAAAACAACAATATAAAAAGAAAATAAGACAAAACACAAGTAATAGACGATATAAAATAACGAAGCTTATTTCTATCATGGATAATGCTGAATAGACATTCAATAGGAATTTTGACAAAAAGAGATACTAAAAGATTAACTCATCTATTAGTAAAATTGAATTATAATAATATTATTATTATTCTTCCATCGGAAACTGATATCCATAATATATATAACAATATAAAGAAAAAGGATTTGTAGTAATTGGTAATATTTTTATCTCATTTATATAAGAAAATATCATCTTTACTCATACTTTTTATATTTTCAATTATTCCTTTTTCCGTGTTTTATATAACTAATCATCATTCATACTCAGTTGAAAGTCAAAATGCTACTGATTATGTTTTTAATATAATAGCTGTATCAGATGTTGGATGTTCTATGAGCGCTCAAGAAAATATTAAAAATATAGAGAAATTACAGCCAGAGTTATTTCTTGTTGCAGGAGATCTTAGTTATGAAAAGACACCTGATTGTTGGTTTGATATGACCAACTCATTGGACTCAAAAACAAAGATAGCAATAGGTAATCATGATGATTATGAAGAAGAAGGTCAAAAAGGAGAGAATCTTAAAAAGTCATACATGGATCACTATGGATTGAATAACTCCTACTATTCTTTTGATAATAAAAATGTTCATGTATAGTACTAGATACACAATTAGATCTTTCTGTTGATACGCTAGCATCTACAGCAATAGTAAACGAACCCTCTTCAAATAAACAAGAAAATAAGAATGGAAATAAAGATAATAAAGATAAAAACGATTCGTATTGCCTTGTTGCGTAACTCGCTATTCCTAACACATTTAGCTAACCTATTCTAGTCATAATACATGTGAACTGGAAGAAGTACAATGAATCTCTTGTTAAACGTGGTGAGGTATTACTTGATTTTGATGTTATGGACAACTGGAATTCTGAACTAGAGAAGATGAATCAAGGAAAAGAAGGTAGAAAATTTGTATATCTACAGATTCATTTATCAAACTACTTGGATATGTGAGAGCATATTTTCATTTACCATATAGACAGACAGAAGGAGAGTAGTACGAGCTCATGCTGCAAATACATTACCATCAATTCCAGATTATAGCAGGATTTGTAGAAGAATCAACAGATTGGATATCAAAATAAACGATGATGATGAGAATAAATCCAATTTACAACATGATGATAATTTTGTAATTGCAATTGACTCTACCGGTGTTAAAGTTACAAACAGAGGGGGGAATGGATTAGACATAAGTGGAATGTCAAGAGAGGCTATCTAAAGATACACATAGCAGTTGACATAAAAAAGAAGAGAATTTTATCGTTACAAGTAACCAGTGAACAAGTACATGATGGAAAAATATTACCCGAATTAGTGGATGATATAACCATAAAACAGAACAAAGTAGTTGAAACTGCCATTATGGATGGTGCCTATGATAGTAACAAGAATTTTCAATTTCTATCATTTAAAGGAATCCAACCAGCAATTAAGGTAAGAAAGAATGCCAAGTATAGATAGAAAGACAAACCATTATTTGTGAGAAACAAGAACGTACAATCACAGAAAACCAATCTACAACAATGGAAGAATAGCATCAGCTATGGAAAGAGATGGATGGTAGAAACTGTCTTCTCCTGTATTAAAAGAATGTTTGGTAGAGAATATGTTACTGCTATAAGATTTGAGAACATGATAAAAGAAATGATACTGAAAGCATCTTTATATAACTTGTTTCAGAGTCTAACTATTACATAATTTTTACATTAGTAACAAAAAATAGATGGTTATCTAGACGAGTTACGCAACAGAGCATAATCTACGATAGATTTCTGTTAGTTCATATTCCTTTTTTTGTTTCGTTCTTCTAAATCTTTTTTTATAAGCAATCAAAAAGAAGACGTACCAGTTTTTCTCAAAAATCAATATGGTTAATTTAATAACAAAATGATGAAGATATTTTCTTATATCCGTATTAATAAATTAATATTGTAAAAAGAATGACTATGATAAACCATGTAGAAACCACCCCTGAAATAGTTTCTAATGTTTATGCAAAATCTCGGAAAAACATTTCAATTTATAAAGAAAAAACAAAGTATGAAGCTCTTACATTAAGTGAAAAAATATTGATAGGTCATCTTTTTGACATAGAGAAAGATGATCAAAATCAAAATTTAGAAAGAGGAAAAAGTTATGTATTCCTACGTCCAGATAGAGTTGCATTACAAGATGTAACTGGACAAATGACTCTTTTACAATTTATGCAGTCAGGTTTAAAACGAACAACCTTACCCACTACTGTTCATTGCGATCATTTAATTCAAGCAAGGATAGAAGGAGTATCCGATACGCAGGCTGCAGTATATGAGAATAATGAAGTTTATAGATTTTTAGAATCTGCATCAAGAAAATGCGGGGTTGGCTTTTGGAAACCTGGGGCAGGTATTATTCATCAAGTAGTTTTAGAAAACTATGCTTTTCCCGGAGGTTTAATGATTGGGACTGATTCACATACTCCTAATGCAGGAGGATTAGGGATGATAGCTGTCGGAGTTGGAGGTTTAGATGCTGCAGAAGCTATGGCAGGTATGCCATGGGAAATATTGTATCCAAAACGAATAGGAATTTATCTTACAGGAGAGTTAAATGGATGGACAGCTCCAAAAGATGTTATTTTGTATGTAGCTTCGAAATTAACTGTTTCTGGTGGTACAAATGCAATAATAGAATATTTTGGTCCAGGTTCTAAATCAATTAGTTGTACCGGAAAAGCTACAATAACCAACATGGGCGCAGAAATTGGAGCTACATGTTCAATTTTTGAATATGATCAAAGAATGGAAACATATCTTAGATCTACGAATAGATCTGAAATTGCAAACATTGCTAACAAAAATATGGATATTTTAACCCAAGATACCAATGTTGAAAATGAACCTGAAAAATATTTCGATCAAGTAATTAGAATTGATTTATCCTCTTTAGAACCTCACATAGTTGGACCTCATACACCAGATCTAGCGAGACCAATTTCACAGATGAAAAATGATGTTTTAAGAAATAACTATATAGATAAAATTTCAGTAGCTCTCATTGGTAGTTGTACAAACTCATCTTATGAGGATATGTCCAGAGCAGCAAGTATTGCAGAACAGGCCAATCAGAATGGTGTTAAAACAAAAACTTCTCTTTTGGTAACACCTGGATCGGAAATGATTAGAGCAACAATTGAGAGAGATGGACAAATAAGAGTACTCAAAGATATTGGCGCTACGGTTTTAGCGAATGCTTGTGGTCCTTGCATAGGTCAATGGAGAAGGCCTGAAATCAAAAGTGGTGAACCAAATACCATTATTACATCATACAATAGAAATTTTCCCGGAAGAAATGATGGAAAGAGAGAAACAATGAATTTCATAGCTAGTCCTGAGATTGTAATTGCATTGGCTCTTGGCGGGAGACTATCTTTTAATCCTCTTACAGACATAATTGAAGGAAAAGATGGAATCACATTTATGCTCAAACCTCCACAAATAGCTCCTGAGGTTCCATCAAAGGGATTTGAAAATGTCAAGGATGTTTATGTAGAACCTGCAGAAGATCCAGATAATATCGAGGTAATAATTGATAACAATAGTGAAAGATTACAAAAGCTAGAACCATTCTTGCCATGGGATGGCAAAGACTTTATAGAACTTCCAATTCTTGCAAAAGTAAAAGGAAAATGTACTACTGACCATATATCTCCAGCAGGCGCATGGCTAATGTATAGAGGACATATTGATAGAATAAGTGATAATTTGTTATTAGGTGCTGTAAACGCATTTCATGATGAACAAATAGGGAATGGAAAGAATATATTCAATCGAAGAATAGAGTCTTATCCTCACATTGCAAGGGAGTACAAAGAAAAAGGTTTCAAATGGGTCATAATAGGAGATACTAACTATGGAGAAGGAAGCAGCAGGGAACATGCCGCAATGACTCCTAGATATTTGGGATGTGCTGCAGTTATCTCTAAGAGTTTTGCTAGGATTCATGAAACAAATCTAAAAAAACAAGGAATTTTAGCACTTACTTTTGAAAATAGTTCAGATTATGATAAAATACATGAAGAAGATAGAATAAGCATAGTAGGATTAGATAAATTAGAACCATCAAAACCTGTAAGATGCAAAATTATTCACAAGGAAGAAGAGGATAAAATAAGAGAAGAAGAAATTAATTTGAAACATTCATACAACCATCATCAAATAGAATGGTTTTATGCGGGCTCTGCGCTAAATGTGCTTAAATCAAAGACTCAACAATCATAATAATAAAATTTTTTATTTCTAGATAAACAAAATAATGTTTTTTACTATTAACTAATAACTTCAATATTAAGTTCTTTATTTTAAAATTAATATTCTAATTCTAGCGGAGTGATGAAGAATACAAGAAAATTATTCATTTATAGCGGATTCAATGTTAGGAAAAATAGCCAGAAAATTAAGGATTCTAGGCTTTGATACAATTTATATCTTAGATGCAGAAGATAAAAAAATATTAGATTTACTAATTCAAACAAAAAGAATTTTATTAACAAGTGACAAAGAACTATTTTATAGAGCTAAAAAATATAACTGTCGTTCAATCTTTATAAATAAAAATACAGAGATTGAAAATTTAGTAACCATTTTTAGCAACTTAGAAATAAAATTTATAGATACTCAATTAAACTCCTATCGTTGTTCCATTTGTAACACCAAGCTTAAGACTGTAGAAGATTCAAATACAATAAAAAATGAAGTCCATCAAAAAGTATTTGAGAATAATACAATATTTTATAGATGTTATAGATGTAATAAATTGTATTGGTCAGGGAGCCACATTAAAAATATATCTTTATTGATAGGAAAAATTAATAAAATATTATAGTTTAAATTAGATATACTTACTTTTGAATAAAATAATCAATTATTGAAAAATAGATTTTGTCTATAGATTTAGCATAGAACTTGTACCGTAATCAATTCATTAATAAGAATTAAAGATAATAAGACTTCGAACTCGAAAGAGAATCAAATACATTAATAACAACAATAATTAAAATAATCTAAAGAGATCAAAAATATCAGTAAATTATATTTTTTGAAAAGGGGGATATTTAAAAATTCTAAATAGGAAAATCTTAATATCCTTTTTTATACTATTTGTGCTAATGTATAGAAAATCTCTTGATTCAAGTATATTTTCTAATCCTATTAATTATGTTCCAAAGGCAATTTTTTTTACAAAAGGTAAAGGGGTACACAAAGATTATTTAACGAGTTTTGAGCTTGCATTAAGAGATGCTAAAATCTCAGATTTAAATTTAGTAACTGTTTCAAGTATTAAGCCTCCACAATGTAAAATAATCAATATTCAAGAGGGTCGAAAATATCTTTTGCCTGGTCAAATTACATTTGCAGTAATGGCTAGATCATCAACCAATGAACCCAATCGACTTATTGCCTCTTCTATAGGCTTAGCATATCCAGCCGATAATGATCAATATGGTTATCTTTCAGAACATCATTCCACAGGAGAAACTGCACAAAAAGCAGGCGATTATGCGGAGGACATGGCTATGGAAATGCTAGCTACATTAATTGGATTACCAAATGATTCTTCATTGACATGGAATGAAAAGAAAGAAGAATGGAAGTTATCTGGTAAAATTTACAAAACTCAAAATTTTACTCAATCAGCAGAAGGACATAAAGATGGAATGTGGACAACAGTTTTAAGTGCTGCAGTCTTTATTCTATAACTTTATCAATTTGAAATTAATATTTGAAAAGATTATATATTATGTGGCGGATTGAAAATACAATTATAATGAAATATGCTCTGTTGCGTAACTCGTCTAGATAATCATCTATTTTTTGTTACTAATGTAAAAATTATGTAATAGTTAGACTCTGAAACAAGTTATACAAAGATGCTTTCAGTATCATTTCTTTTATCATGTTCTCAAATCTTATAGCAGTAACATATTCTCTACCAAACATTCTTTTGATACAGGAAAAGACAGTTTCTACAATCCATCTCTTGTCATAGCTGACGCTATCCTTCCATTGTTGTAGATTGGTTTTCTGTGATTGTACGTTCTTGTTTCTCACAAATAATGGTTTGTCTTTCTATACTTGGCATTCTTTCTTACCTTAATTGCTGGTTGAATTCCTTTAAATGATAGAAATTGAAAATTATTGTTACTATCATAGGCACCATCCATAATGGCAGTTTCAACTACTTTGTTCTGTTTTATTATTATATCATCCACTAATTCGGGTAATATTTTTCCATCATGTACTTGTTCACTGGTTACCTGTAACGATAAAATTCTCTTCTTTTTTATGTCAACTGCTATGTGTATTTTGAGATAACCTCTTTTTACTTTCCATTTATGTCTGATCCATTCCCCCCTCTGTTTGTAACTTTAACACCGGTAGAGTCAATTGCAATTACAAAATTATCATCATGTTGTAAATTGGATTTATTCTCATCATCATCGTTTATTTTGATATCCAATCTGTTGATTCTTCTACAAATCCTGCTATAATCTGGAATTGATGGTAATGTATTTGCAGCATGAGCTCGTACTACTCCCTTCTGTTTGTCTGTATGGTAAATGAAAATATGCTCTTACGTAACCAAGTAGTTTGATGAATGAATCTGTGGATATACAAATTTTCTACCTTCTTTGCCTTCATTCATCTTCTCTAGTTCAGAATTCCAGTTATCTATAACATCAAAATCAAGTAATACCTCACCACGTTTAACAAGAGATTCATTGTACTTCTTCCAGTTCACATGTATTATGACTAGAATAGGTTAGCTAAATGTGTTAGGAATAGCGAGTTACGCAACAAGGCATCTAAAATGATAACTAATATTTTTTTGCAAAGCACACCATATTACGCCATTTTCAAATTAAATTGATACATCTTATTATTTGCAAAACACATCAGAATACGACAGTTTCTATGCTCGATTTGGGAGCCAATCCTTCATTATTCGCCTCATTCTGATCTTTCATTACCAACAACAATAACAGTAGAAGCAACAGATAACAATATTTGAAGAAAAAAGACCCGTCAATTTCTTCTGGAATATTATTTAGAATATTTTTCTGAATAAAGTAATAGTTGTTATGTAAAAAAATATTTCACAACTGTAACGAATTTTTTATTATCTTGCTCATCTACATCATCTTCATCATCATCAGTGTCATCATTTCCAAGATACATAGTTATCAGATCCCTTTTGAATTGATAGTCAGTATTCACGTAATAAAATTTCCTTATAGGAATCAGATACGCATTTGCTGTAACATAAGATATCTTCCTTTTTTTTCGAAGGTACACTAAATATTCTTTGATATCGGATTCAATAATTTTCTGAGGTTTTTCAACAAGTTCTTTTAAACTTTTAACACCTAAAAACTTCATATAATATTTTAAATTTACCAAATAGGTTTCTCTGTGGTTCGAGTCTTTATTGAATATATAAAATTTGTATAAAGCTTATCATATGATGATAATGATATTTGTTGTCCTTGTTGTTGCTGCTCCTTCTGCATTAGAGACTATATACTTTCACTATTATATATGATAATTTATACTATCACAATTATGAATTAGTGTTAGTAGAAAATACTTTGTTAATTCTATTAATTATTTTACAACAAGTAAAGATAATAATCTAATTTTTATAAAATAATAAATGTAAAGTAAAATAAGTATTAAATATACAAATGAAAAGATTGAATAAAAAAAGTTTAATTTTGAAATTTACCGATAACAATAAAATTAAAATTAGTATCCTCGCCAAAAATACAAATAAAAAAGAAGACAATCACCCATATTTAAAAAATACACCTTTTTCACCGCGAGGATGTCTCCATTCAGTTTTCAGTGAGCAAGTACCGCATTCAATACAACCTTCATGTTGTAGGATAACTTTATCTTCTTCTTGACTATAACACTTGGTTGGACAAAGTACTACCATTTTATTAAGAAAATTTTTTTCAGTATTTTGAATTTTTATATGAGATATTGTATCCTCATGATAACTTAATTTAGCTACTCTTTCTTGGATAGTTGGTATTTGTGGCTTATATGAAGGAGATATTCTTGTTCCTAATTTATCTGCAATTTTAATTGGAACTTTGAAATATACATCATCCGATTCAACCAATGAAAGTAAACGTGTATATCCATATTTATTAAGCAATGTGATAAAAAAATTTCTTAACGTATTATTGGATGCAATATTTAATAGTATTTTATACTTTTGTCCCAAAGCACCAGAAGGAATTTCTTTTCTTGTATTTTTTAAAATTACATTTAGATATCCTTTATCAATTTTTTTCATGTCCAATGTATATGGACTTTCTTCTATTGATTGTGTATAAAATTCTCCTAGATAATCAGAATCAAAGTTATTCTTATCTAAAGACCTAGCAATGGCAAAGGAAGCTCTAACGGCATCATCCATTCCTACATTCAATCCTTCTATTCGTGGTCCAAAGAAAATACCGCGTCCAGCAGCATCACCTATAAACAAGATATTTTTATAATACGGTTTTTTCATTCTACCACGTTTACCATCAGGAATCAATTTAGTACTATATTCTAGTTCTACATAATTTGTAATAAATTTCACATTATATTCATCAGTAAGTTTTTGATTAAAGTAATCAAGTTTTGACTTTATTTCATCTTCTGATTTATATTTTCCATCATCAATTAATTGTTTCTTTAATTTATGTGAATAGTAAATTTGCCTTGTTTCATTCCAATTATTTATTAACTTTGTAATAGCAAAAGATTTTCTCACTTGTTCCTCTTTTGGAATAGTTTTATCTATCTCTTTCAAAGGAACATCATCTTTTATTAATTCACTAATCATAGAATTACTTAACATTGCATTCACAATTTGTGCCGGCTCTATAGGATTTTTTAATAAAGAATCATAATGATAAACACCACCGATAGAAAGAGAATCCCTGTTGGTATAAAGAAATCCACCTCCAATAAGATTTAAAGAAATATCTCCTGCAAAAAGATATGCTGCTCCTTCATCTGAATTGGTTAGATTGAAACGTTCTTCAATTAATTTTTCTGGTAACTTTACGATAACTTTTACTCCTTGATATAATTCATTTGGAGAAAATTTTTCTCTTGCATTTACTATTTCTGCAATCTCAGAGTTTACACCATCAGCAGCAATTACTGCTCTTGTTTCAAATTCTGCAAGTTCGTCGGTTTCTACTATTATTTTTGACCTATTTTCATCCCATCTTAAAGATCTTACATGTACTCCACTAATGATCCCGCCACCATGTTTTTCTGCTGACTCTTGAGCTTCTTTTGCAAACCATGAATTTAATTTATTTAGGAGTACGGAACATCCAAAATTTGTTTGGTAATCGTGTGCTGCAGTTAAATCTATAGAAAAGACTTTATCTTTTGAAGTAGTATTCAAAATATATTTAGTAATTAGTCTTTCGTATGGTGATTCTGTAAGAAACCTTTCTCCATAAATGTCCTCAACATTGTACACCTTTCCATTATTTAGTTTTTTAGAATATAAAATTCCTCCTGAAACATTTTTGGAACCAATCTCTTTACCAGCTTCCAATAAAACAGCTTGTTTACCTAAACTAGAAAGATGTTTAAGTGCAGCTAATCCAGCTGAGCCACCTCCAACTATAGTTACCTCACAATTTTCCATATGTATTCACTTTGATTTCTTTTTCTTCTTTAGTTCGTGCCAATTGTTTCTCTAATTCTTCTAGAAGAATTGGGATCACATCTTCCATTCGTCCTTTAATAAAGATATCACATACATCTTTGATTGGTGAATTTTCATCTGGATTTATAGCAATGATAAAGTCAGATTCTTTCATTCCTTCTAAATGCTGTATAGCTCCACTAATTCCAACTGCGATATAAATTTTAGGAGTGACTTTTATACCACTCGTTCCAATAACTCTATTAGGAGTTATATATAATGAATCATATTTTTCATTTAATTGAAAAATTTTCTTTGATATTGGTAATGATATTCCTATTTCTGCATCCAAGAATTTGGCTAATTTTTCTATGAGTTTAATATTCTCTTGTGGATTTTCTTTGATTCCTCTCCCAAAACTAATAATAACTTTATAATTTTCAAACTGAAAGGGATTTTTAACAAGTTCTTGTTTCAAAACTTTTATTTTTAGATCATCTTGATCAAACTTGGGTTTGTACTCAACTATTGTTCCAGTTCTTTTTGTATCTTTTATAATTGGTTGAAAAGCTCCTGGAATAATACTGCATGCCTGTGGATGGAATTCTTTTTCAATTTCAGGATTTTTGTTATCAAGGCATAAGATAGTTGTCCAAAGAAATCCAGAAAAATCAGGCCTATACATTTCTAGGATTTTTTTATAGCTAATGGTTTTTCCATTTGTTTTATGTTGATGTTTTATTTCTAAATCACTTATTACCAATTTATTTATATCTGAAGCTAGACCTGAATCTAATTCTGCTAATACTGTTGCTGATAAATGTCTTCCTATACTATCTGCTAAAAAGAACATATATCTTGGTTTTTTAAATTCAAATACATATTCTGGTGAAATTTCCTTAAGGGAGTTAGAGTCAGTTGCTATTTGAGAGATTATTTTAGTATAAATTTTGTTAACTGGATATTTTAAATTTGGATCATCTGCATATATCACAGCATCGGCACCATAAAATATAAGTTCTTGGGATAAATCCTTTATACCATCACCTAAAAGAATAGCAATAACTTTTTCATTCGAATTATATGTTAAATTAAAATGATCCATTAGCCTTCTTGCCTCTCCTAACATTTCAAGACTTGCTGGAACTACATTATTGTTATTTGATTCAATTATTACAAATAAGTGTCTATATTTTTCTTTTATATTTGTTTTGTGATTATTTATTAATTTATTTAACATAGTCATACTACTTCACCTATTATTTTTGTATTAATTGTAAGAGTTTAGTTACCGTATTTACTATCCTTTCACGATTTGTTCCTTCTATTAATTCTGCACTTCTATTTGTTCTAGCTTTTGGAATCTTTTCAACTTTATGAACAATTGTTGGAGATCCCGGCAACCCAACGAGTTTGGGATCTAATTCGAGATTCTCATGGTTTAGAACTTTTAGGTAAGTTTTATAACTTTCGGCTCTAAGTTTTGCTTCTTTGTAATACTTTGAAGAGGTCAATCTAAGAGATAGTGTATCGAATACTGGTTTGTACAAGGGATCTATTGCAATAAATACGGGAAGAGGTGCTTGAATTTCTTCTATTATATCATAAAGACCTGGCAAAGCAACAATTCTTTTTGCAATAACAAATCGGTTTTTCAGATCTATCTCAAAATCAATTACATTTCCTAAAAAAGTAAATCCTAATTTCCATGCCGTCTGGGGTCCTGTTTGGCCAGTTTCTCCATCAGATGCACGATGACCCGAAAATACAATGTCCATTTGTTTACCAGTATTCATTTTCTTAATTCCATTTTTCAAAACCTCTGCTGTGGCTAAAGTGTCAGCACTTGCAAATAGTCGGTCACTGTATAGATATAGATCATCAGCATCACAAAGTTCTTGAGCTTCCTTTAGGGCAATTTCTGCCATCGGAGGACCCATGGTACAGACTGAAATATAACCTCCGTATCTCACTTTGGTATAAAATGCAGCCATTGATGCTATAGCACTATGGGCTCCCAATTTACTCTTTGTTTCTGCTCTATTTAGAGTTCCATCTGGGTTATAACTAACACTACCTTCTGAGAAATCTGGCTCTAGTTTTACCAGGTACTGCAATATTAAGTGTCAAGGTATTTTCTTTATACTTCCTCATTTAAAACAGTTAAGCAGTATTAATTGACAAAATCAAGCTCAAACTTTAGTAATCATAATAATAACACATTTAGTCTTCTAGATTATTCCTTACGATTCTCATTATTTAATTTCATTTGTGAGAAAACTCTTGTAGATAAATAAATTAATTAATAATTCCATAATATTCTTTGAATACCATAATGCTTCCTTACTATTTTTAATCCTATAATATTTGAAGTATAGATTTTATAAAAAAAAGGAATTCTAATATCATTACAATTTTTTTCAAATATAATAATTTACCTTAAATTGTAGTTCTAGAAATAACCAATATGGATTCTAAAAAGATAACATTGAGTATTTTAATTTCTATAGTTATTGTAGGTTTAATTGCTATTCCATTTGGAAATCCAAAATTTTTTGATAGAGCACTAGGATTGGAAGCATCCTTTATTATTCTCACTTTTTTTATATGGAAAGGATACAATAAAGCATTATATGCTTGTATACCTATTGCAATACTGGTAATTATTGGTAATACCCTTGCTCCTCCACATGTAAATTTAATGTTGACTTTTTCTAAACCATTAAATGCAATTGTTTTAATTATAGGTGGATATATACTTCAATTTCTATTGATATTCTTTAGTTTAAAGTATATTATTGAAATACGTTCAAAAAAGTTATCTAAAACATTATGAAACAAAATTAACTAAAATACAATTATACGATCTTATATCCATTAATAGTAATTAGAATACGAGTGAATTTTGTATTGATTATCTGATACCTTGTTTTATCTCAGCCAAGACTAAGAAAATTGATACTGAAAATTTACTTTACATTACAAATTTTCCTAATCTACAATTTTAAAAGAACAATAATATTATAATATTATGGATATAGTTGAAAGTTGCCAACTATTATAGTAACTATTATAGGTATCATGGCTACTGTTTTTGCAGTATCCAGTAGTATTCCTCAAATAATCAAAGCACTAAAGACAAGAAAAACAGATGATGTATCAATTTGGTTAGTGGTAGTATTAATAATTGGACTTAGCTTGTGGGTAATTTATGGAATAGGTATAAACGATTTACTTATATCCATAGCAAATTCTATTGCTGTAGCTATTAATACATTTTTATTGATTTTAAAAATTAAATATTCAAGAGATCCAATAAGTTAATCTCTTTTTTTATTATCAAGTCTATTGAGTTTAAGAAACCTACAATAGTATTAAAATATATATAGAACAAATTTGTGCAAGTTCTTATCTAGATACATTAACTTAAATTCCTACTAAATAATTGTAATGAGCTCAATTAATAATGAAATAAAAATCATAATACAAACAATTGCAACCGCTTTGATCAGATACCTTCTATTTAATTAAAAGAATGATCTTTTATACCCTATGAGTAAAAGATTTTTTAAATATACTATCTTTCTCGCAGTAGGCATAGGATTATCCATAACTTTGCTTTTGCTGGAATTTGAAAAGAATAATAATTTTCTTCTAGCTCAGGAACAGGAAAAACCTATACATTCTATGAATAATAAAAATCTGCAATCCAGTTCAACCATCAACAGTCATACAAATAATTTCAAAAAATCAATATCCATAGATGAGGTGAACGAGATTAAAACAATAAGCAATCATAATGATTACAAGGCTAAATTAACTATTCATATTCCAAAAGGATCCTTTCATCCTGCAACTAATAAATCATTTAATCCAGAAGAAATTATAATAGACAAGGGGCAGACAATAACATGGATAAATGACGAAAAAGTACCTCATACTATCACCAGTAAAGGGAAGATTTTATTTGATTCACTAATAAAGCAAAATGAAGACTTTACATATAAATTTGATAAAGTTGGTACTTTTGAATTTGGTTGTACTTTACATCCCTGGATGCATGGAACGATAAATGTGATATAATTCTTTCATTAGATCTTTTGCGTAATTAGGAAGGAATCAAAATATTCTGAAAATTAAATTAATTTTTATAAATTTTATAAATTTAATAACATTATTCTCTTTTATCTTAGATCAGATATGTAATATTTTACATGGTTACTAATTACGCAATAGATCTATTCTATTATTTTATAAATGTCAGATACTTCAATTAATTATTATTAAACTTATCACTAATACAAATAAAAGTTACAAATTATACTAATAATATTTTCTGAAATGATATAGATTTTACTTTAAGTAAATTAATCAAACAGATAACTTCTATCTCAATTATATTTCATTATCTTTAGACCTTCTTATAGAATTAGAATTGAAATGGATGTCATATTATAGTTATATTTTAAAATTTCAATATCCAAATTGAAAAAAAGGCATTATAACATTAGTCATTAAATAATTAGTTCTTATTGGCAGGTTTCTAAATTATTTATTTAAATTAAAGAGGAATTTTTATTCTTTTTTTCTTTTTATCTATTAAACATTTAGTTCCTAAATTTGTACACCTTTTATACATTCTCTCTATTATTAGATCAGCATCACTATCATCAAATGAAATAGTATTAACCCTAAAGTTGTTTATTTTTATAGGAATAAGTTCAATTATACCATGTCCTAATAGTATATTTTCTTTATTGTTATTAGCATTATTATTATTTTTTTTAAATTTATAATTTTTATCAATATTCAGGTGTAAAAGAAAAATAAAAGATAAATCGTTTCTGTAATTAGAATCAATAGCATAATCATCTATAAAATCACCACAGTCATACATTATTATTTTTTTGTTATTGCTGCTGGTACTATTATTATTATTTTTATCATTATTATGTTTGTAAATCTCTATACCTTGGGGCATATGATTGCTATGTCCCCAATATATATCAGCTCCAAATTCTATTATTTTATGTGCAAAATTTACATATTTTTCAGAAGGTGTTTCTCTAAAATGAGGTCCTATATGAGAAGAAACAATAACTAAATCGGATTGTTTCTTAACTTTCTCAATACAATTTTTAAGTCTATAATAATATTTCTCAGAACCTAATGCTATTGAAATATAATTTATCCCAGCTGTGTTCCCTTTTGCTTCCCATTGTGGTTCATTATCAGTTAAAGAAATTACTCCAATTGTTATAGTATTTTTGCGGTTATTGTTTTCTTCATTGTCATAATTATAATTAGAATTAATTTTACTTGACTTTAGTTTTAATTTCTTTTTCATAAAGGCTGGTTCCATTGCGTCTTCTAAGTTTTTTCCTGCACCAGAATGAGAGATATTATTCTTAGTTAGCAAATCAACTGTATCTAGTAATGCTTCAACGTCATAATCTAATATATGATTATTTGCTAGAGCCACATAGTCAATTGCAGCAGAATTCAAAACATTAATAGCATCTGGATTTGCCCGAAAATGAAATACTTTAAAAGTTTTATTCCATTCTTCTCCTCTTGAAGATATTGAACATTCCAAATTGATAAGAGAAAAATCAGCTCCTTTAACAATATCTATTGTATCCCCCCAGACATAAGTGAATTCATTATTTGCAAGAACATTATTTACAAGTCTACCAAGCATAACATCACCTGTGAAAAGAATTTGCATATGATTATTTTAAGAAAGAAAAATATAAAAAAGATTCTTGAAATTGAAGGTAAATTATAAAGGGATAAAATTATTATAACTTGTTGATTTATTCATTTATTTTTTTATTTTAGAACTAACATCAATTCCTAATCTATATTAGATGAGAACAAATATCATCCTTAACTAATCTTTCTTCTATAATAACGGATTTAATTTAGTTGATTTTATTTTTACAGTAAGTTTACAGAAATAGAATTGAATTCTTTTATCATAGGTAAAATGTGCCTTGTTGCGTAACTCGCTATTCCTAACACATTTAGCTAACCTATTCTAGTCATAATACATGTGAACTGGAAGAAGTACAATGAATCTCTTGTTAAACGTGGTGAGGTATTACTTGATTTTGATGTTATGGACAACTGGAATTCTGAACTAGAGAAGATGAATCAAGGAAAAGAAGGTAGAAAATTTGTATATCTACAGATTCATTTATCAAACTACTTGGTTACGTAAGAGCATATTTTCATTTACCATACAGACAAACAGAAGGAGAGTAGTACGAGCTCATGCTGCAAATACATTACCATCAATTCCAGATTATAGCAGGATTTGTAGAAGAATCAACAGATTGGATATCAAAATAAACGATGATGATGAGAATAAATCCAATTTACAACATGATGATAATTTTGTAATTGCAATTGACTCTACCGGTGTTAAAGTTACAAACAGAGGGGGGAATGGATCAGACATAAATGGAAAGTAAAAAGAGGTTATCTCAAAATACACATAGCAGTTGACATAAAAAAGAAGAGAATTTTATCGTTACAGGTAACCAGTGAACAAGTACATGATGGAAAAATATTACCCGAATTAGTCGATGATATAATAATAAAACAGAACAAAGTAGTTGAAACTGCCATTATGGATGGTGCCTATGATAGTAACAAGAATTTTCAATTTCTATCATTTAAAGGAATCCAACCAGCAATTAAGGTAAGAAAGAATGCCAAGTATAGATAGAAAGACAAACCATTATTTGTGAGAAACAAGAACGTACAATCACAGAAAACCAATCTACAACAATGGAAGAATAGCGTCAGCTATGACAAGAGGTGGATGGTAGAAACTGTCTTCTCCTGTATTAAAAGAATGTTTGGTAGAGAATATGTTACTGCTATAAGATTTGAGAACATGATAAAAGAAATGATACTGAAAGCATCTTTATATAACTTGTTTCAGAGTCTAACTATTACATAATTTTTACATTAGTAACAAAAAATAGATGATTATCTAGACGAGTTACGCAACAGAGCAGTGAATTTAATATCTACGTGCAAAATATCAAACATCCAATTAAATGCTAAATTTTTTTATCAATTTCGGTTGTAGAATTAGATTAAAAATTCAGAAATATTCTCTTCTGTTTTTGTAAGAAATAAAAAAATAGTAAAAGTATAGTATTTATGCAGCAGTTACCATAATTGGTTTTTCTTCTTGGTTAGATTTATCTTCTTGGAGTTTTTCTTTTTTAGGTTTTTTATTAGGTAATGTTTCTTTTTCTGGTATTTCATTCATGAAACACATAGTATTTTATCTTAGCTTTCATTTATTATAAGGGTTAAAGTAAAATTATAGAAAGAAAATTTCAATTGAATATTATCTTGTTCTTTAATAATCCCCTATTTTTTATTTTGTGATTTGATTTAATCTAGTTATTAAGTAAATCTAATGTATTGGATTTTTGCATAATTCCTTTTTAACTGACTACAATTACAAAAAAGACAGATAGTTTTTGGACTATAGGAATCCAACAACAATTACAACTTAGAAATCAAAAAAATTTATAGTAGAGAGAAAATTTTTGACATAAAAATAACAAATTAGTTACATGGATAGATTATTAATTAAGTTTATAATGCAAAAGTGCAATATACAAAGTGGTAGGGAGGATTGGGGTGCTAGCCGTGCCCCATTCTAGAAATCGGCTTTACGCTAGGATCAGTAACTACTAGGTAAATCCTTGGATAAGGATTACCTACCTGTATTGTTGAGATGAAGCTACGCCGAACCGGATGGTTATGAGCAGCGAACTATACGAAGGTATGGTCTTGACTGTTAATCTTCGAAATGGGTGAGGTCCGGGAGGGAGCAACCCTAAGGTGACATAGCCATGCTAGTTCGTCTACGTGGCTGATTATACAATGCGGGAGAAGGGGATCTTTATCTAAGGTGGAACTAGTAGGGCTACCTTAAGATTATTCTCTAATATAGGAATTTTTATTAAACTTTTATATATTTTGTTCATTCTCTACTAAGAAATATTAAATTCTTTTAAATCCATAGTTTAAGTATTCGAAAACTTTCATATAATGTTATAAAAATTATTCTCTGACTATAAAGAATCAATAATAATAATTCCTGGACTATAATGGAATAAATAAAATATTCTAAAAACTAATAAAAAAATGAATATTTATTCAATGTTTCAGCTGTAACTCCAATTTCATAATTCTTTAATACGGTTCCTTTTATATCCAATGCAATCTCTTGATTATCAAAAAGTATTTGATCATTAGTAATTTTTATAGGATGTCCATTATAGAACATACCCTCTCCATTTACAATAATTTCATTGTCTTGTATCATTAATTCAAATATTATATTTTGTTTTGGATTTTGTATAATCAAATGTTTTGATTTATAATTTATTTGCCAATCTCTACTTCTTTCTGCAGACCAATGATTTTGAAGCACTATTCCAATTAAATTATTAATTTTGTTAAAAAAATTAATGTCTAAAAAAATATAATTTTTATCTGCATATTCTTCTTTCTTTATTGATATAATATCAAAATCATCTATCACAAGAATTCTTGATATATCTACAAATGTACATTTACCTACTTTTACAATCAAATTATTAAGTTCATGGTGCTGTTCCAAAGTAAAGGCATCTTCTTCATGAACTTTATTGTATGGATTTATTTTTGCATTACGTAAAGATGATTCAGAAATCTGTCCATCAGCATATTTGATATGATCTGATGGGCAAATTGATACCATATTTTCTGGTAAAAAAGCTGAAATTTGAGAATTTTTATTTACTATATCTATAAATTCCAATATCGGACAACCACAAATAATACATCCATAGTACGCTTCTTTTGAAAGTTGTTGTTGAATTTGTAATGAAGGAACTTTAGAAGTCATGTCTTTACAACTATATAATTATAAATAAATATTTTAATTAAAGTTATTTATGATAAAATTTTAAATTCACTTCTGATATGAAAAAACAATTTCATTAAAACTTTTTTCATAGTAAAATGAAATTTTTATAGATTCTATAATTAAAATTTTTATCCTTAGCCTAATTTTATAATATAAATTTAATTCTTATACTATTTCATTTATTTAGAAAATTAATTTGATTCCAAATTATAACTTAATTTCGACTTATTTTGATAATTCATTTAACAATAGTGACGTGATGGGAAGAATAGGTTATAATTCCAGAAGCAGAACTTTGACAATAGCTTTTTAATATTAGAAAGGTCTTTTATCCCTGCTACAATTAAATCTACATTTTTCTTTTCTTTATAATCTAATATGCTATAAACTGTTGCTGTAGAAACAATATAGCGGTTTCAATTTTTATTTGTTTTTCTAATCAGACCTGTTAACTTAACGATATCAATTTAGCTGTGAATGTTCTATTCTAACATATATGTCGTTACTATTTCTCAGAAATAGAATATCCACTGTTATAGTAATGTATTCTTTTTGTATTTGTATTTTCTTGGTTTAAGTTTACGTAATACATCTAGAGCATTATCTATTTTTAAAGATGAAAAAAGAAGTTATATGTATGTCTGGAATTGGATTCAGAGATTTGGTTCATGTACTATTTACAAACGTAAACGAGTGTCTGCTTTCATAATTGATGAGAGACAATGATTCAGGTCGGGAACAACAAACATTACTGGTTGTGGATCTGTATTGAACCAGTACATAGATCTATTCTTGGAATTAATATCTCCCGAGCACGAAATATGCTTGTTTTATCCTCATTTTTGGAATTATTGATTAGCAAATATGGTCGACATTCAGTCTATTCAGATGGTGCTACTTGGTATCCAGAAGCATGCAAGACACTAAGATTGAAACACTATTTGCATTCTTCAGTGGAGGAGAAGAGTTTGATGATAGAAAGGGTTATGCAGTTACTTTAAAGATAGACAGAGAATTTTGATGATTATTATCCTTGTTTAAAGAAGGATATATGTAATCAAGATCATGTGTATAATTGGATAGAACTATTTGTATCAATGTATAATAATACCATATAGTAGAAAATAAAATTCCTGTTCTAACAAAGGAGGTGGGGTAATCTCTTAAATTAACAGAGCCGCAATTCCGATGGCCTAGGTTTTGGCGGTTTACCATAATTTTCCATTAATTATTTTATGATAGAATTATAGTTAAAAGACTTTTCAGAATATTAAATAATAAAAGGACATTAATTAACTTTAAGTTAAATTGAATTACTCTTAGCAAATTGGCAATTGAACATCGAAACCATGATTATTCTACTCCCGACTGTCTGTTAAGCATGTAGATAAATCAGATTATTAAAAGTTGAATTCGATTAATCTATTTCGTAATCTATACCAACTAGCTTATGTTTTCTAATTATCAATTTTAGCAAGCAAATAGTTTCTCATATTCAGATTGAATCTTTTTGTTCTAAAATATGTGGATATTTTATTTCTCAAATCTGTAAAAGATGAATAGTATTGTAGAATAAGCAAATCATTTTTGGCTATATGCCATATCTCTTCCAGTACCATAAATTCTGGAGATGCTGTTGGAAGATACACTGGGATCAAACTATCTTTATTATCAGCAAAATATTGCAGTACCTTTTTTGATCTGTAGTGTTGTTTTGCTTTATCAAGGAACAAATAGCATTTTGGAAATTTCTTGTGTACCTGTTTTAGATAGTCTAAAAATGTGGTTGCATTGAACCAATCATACTGTCTGAACAATTGTTTTCCTTCCAAACTGATGGAACCAAACAAAACTGATTCCTGATGAGATCCAGTTATTCTTATAACTGGTCTTTCATCTTTCTTTATCCATACTCTTCTGACAAGAGAGTCAAAGAAGAAAAATGATTCATCCGTAGATACTACCGTGAATCCTTCCTGCTGATGCTGATGCTGCTGCTGCTGGTGGTGGAGATTATCCAATAGTATCTTTCTTGCTCTTTTTTAAAACGTTCTTTTTCCTCCTTAGATGCTGTATTTACATGTACTCTTCTTGGTACCTTCTGTTTGAATCCCCATTTGTGCATGAGTCTGTATATATGTGAGTATAATGATATCTGATTCCACCACTCTTTTTCTGACAATTAGATCTTCTACCTGCTGTTTTGTAGTCCATCCTTGTCTGTTAGATGCTAACTCATTTTTTATCTCGTATACTGTCTCTTTTGGTATATCTGGATGTCTACCGCTTTTTGGTCTGTCCTTTAATCCTTCTATTCCTTCTTCTCTCTGTATCTCTTTAACCAGTACAATGCCCATGGTCTACTTCTATGTGTAGTTCATCAGCTGCGTAAGCAGGAATGACATTATCATTCTCTACCTTTATTACAAGTAGCATTCTTTCCTTTACCTTGAGATTAGTTTCCTTCTTGTATAATCTAATCAATTCATTTTTGGAATACTTCACATTAGTTTGACATTAAACGCAATAAGTAGGATGACAAATAGCTTTTACTCTTGATCGAATGTGAGAATAATGAAATCTGATTAGAAAATATATGCTAATTGGTATATGTATCCTCTAAAACTATTTTCAGCAATAGCGTTATATTAAATTTATCTGTAAAATTTTTTTGGAGCTGAAAAGTTAATAGATATTAAATGCAATTAGGAATAAAAAGTAATAATGTTTTGCAATATTATATAAAAAAAATTTAAATGAATACAGAAATAGTTTGTGTCTAATGACAAATTCCTCATATGTTCAATATGATGTAAAACTGTAACTTCTTTTAAATTATAATGGTCAAATATCTACAATTGAAATAATATATGATGAATTAAAAGAAGAGGTTCAAAAATGGAAAAAGATTACTATAAATTACTTAAATACAAAAAGAATTCTGCAGTAAAAAGAATGTACAAGTTATGGAGTGAATGTTCTATAGACACCCCCATCTTCCAATTGTTTAATTTGTATGCCATGTTCGTGCTGCACTGAATCTAGTCCATAAACTCCGTCGCCGTTATCACGTGCGCTAATATATAATTTAACTCCATTATATTCGCCTAAATAAATTCCAGTATGAGATCCATTAGACCATATATCACCCATTTGAGGATTATTTACAATGACAAAATGTGGAATAGTTTTCTTTATGTCTCCCCAATCTTTTGCTCGATATGGAAAATATTTCCATATTTCTTCCTCTGATTCAATAACCGGAAAAGTAATTCCAGTAGCAAGAGATATTACTTCTGCAACATAGACATTACATTTATTCTGACTAGCAGGAACAGTCACATAACATGGTGCAGACATATCTAGATCGTTACTATCCCACCATCCTTCACCCCATTGATCACCTGGATCATCTATCCATAACCTTAATGATTCTAAGGTTATTTTTAATGGTATTGGCATAGGCTCACTGTAACTCACTGAATCCATTACTTGACGCTTAAGATTGGCTGACAATCCAATTATTGCATTGTGAAATTCAGTCTCTTCAATTGTCGTTCCTGGTTCTGGAGCCCCTACTGTATTAGCCAAATCTTCTAACTTTTTGGAAATCTTAACGCTTAATTCCATTAGTTCATTAGTATCGTAAATCTTGCTATTTAGAACACCGCCTTCTGGATCAAGATCATCCATCTGACCGTCAGCATCATTATCAATATTGTCACCACAGATATCTGCTATAGATAACCCTTCATCAATTACTGAATTTTCTGAATTTACATCATTATCTTTAGGTGTATCTGTTGCTTCTTCTACTCCTGTTGCTGTTGTTGTTGTCTCCCCTTCAGTCCCTGCTCCTTCATATGCTGGAACACCGCCTTCTGGATCAGAGATCATCCATCTGACCGTCAGCATCATTATCAATATTGTCACCACAGATATCTGCTATAGATACCCCTTCCCCTTCATCAATTACTGAATTTTCTGAATTTGCATCATTATCATCAGATACAGACACCTCCCCTTCCTGGATTTGCTGAGCATACACATCTTGACTAGACAAAGCCAGGGCTCCTATTCCGCCTATAAGTAATATGAGTATAAGACTAATACAAAATAATTTAGAAATCGGATTTAATCTAAAAGATGCTCTTTAATTATGCTTCTACTATCCACTTCTGTTACAATATTATTAGATTTTATTTTACTATATATACAAGGCAAAATGTTTGCTCATTAAAGTGAAATATACTCTTTTATTTAAGAATATAGTAAGAACTTAAATAACTTTTAACAAATTATGATATCTTATAATTATTTTATAATTAAGTTTTTTAAAAAATTTTATTTTATTTATTAAAAATTTTATCAACCAATCAATCATCCTTTAGTTCGAATATGATAGAATGATTTAAATCATTTCAAATTACAAGAGCAGATTTCCTCATTCTTAATATTTAAACTCGTCTTCATTTGGATAAAAATTTGGATTAGAGATGCATGTAGAGGACTAAATAACTAACAACACTTTACAAATGAAGAGTTCATTTAAATTGAAAGTAAAACAAAATGTTCATTTAAATTGAAAGTAAAACAAAATAGAAAATTATCTGAAGAATTTTATTAAATAAAAAGATTATCATTGATTGAACATTGAAATCATGACTATTCAACTTCCGAAGATAATGACAATTAACAATGTTCAATGATTTTTAAATAGATTGGCAAAAACACATTTACCTATATAGAAATTTGAATTGCAAAGGCCATTGTAGTAGATTTGGTAGTAAAAAGGGAGGGAAATATTCTTTATATGCTCAAAACTTTAAAAGATGTAGTGAATGTGCTATTTATATAAAATATGATGGAAATAGATGTCCATGTTGTAAGTATCTTCTGAGAAACAAAAGAAGATTCTACTACAAGCAAATTTTCTTTAAACTAATTATTATCTTAATTTTAAAGTGTTGTGGCAAAGATTTGAGTAGCCACTTCCATACCTATTCTTCTAAATATGTAATTCTTGATTTCTATGTATATCTATAAAGGGCTATGACAATTAATTAAATTATATCAAATTATTAAATAGTATACTATTAAACTCGATATACCTGAAGGACAAGTATTTCATTTAGCCATAACCCTCTATTATTACATTGCTTGATTGACTGATAGAGGGCTATGGCTTTTAATTAATAAGACAATTTATCCTAAATTGCTAAATAAAATGTTGATTATATTATATATTACAAAAAGAATCAGAATAACAAAAACAAGCCATAGTCTCCTATTATACTATTGGGTTGATTATTGATTCCATTAGAAGGCTATGGCTTTCTTTTACAAATTATTCTTTCTCAATCTTATTCATAGTGAATAATGCAAATTGAATCATCAAATTCAAGATATTGATGATTATTAAATCATTATTGTTGATTAATTTATAAAATCGATTTAATACCAAAATGAAAAAAACAGGTATAATCTAGTTATCACCACCATTATTTTATCAATAATATTATTTTCTAAACTTTTGTACATAGGTGCTAAAAAATTTTATTTTCCCTAATACATTATTTTACGATATTTAAAATTTAACTAAAAAGGATTTCTGTTAGAAAAATATCATAATATTTATGATTTTTTTAGATATTTACTAGAATTGATAAAATTCATTTTTCGCCCAAAATTAGTCTCTGATGTTCTTCGAGCATACATCTATTATAAATAAAATCAATTCCATTTTTCTTTGCCAATTTTTCCGCTTCTGGACTAAATATTTCTTTTTGTAACCATATTAACTTAACTCCTTTCTTTTTTATTACATCTTCTACTACTGGCATGACATCTTCAGATTTTCTAAATACATCTACAATATCAATATCCTCCTCAATTTGAGAAACCATTTTATAAGATTTTCTATTTAAGATTTCCTCTATCGTTGGATTTACAGGTATAATATTATAACCTTGCTGAATAAGATATTTAGGTACATAATGAGATGGTTTTTCTTGATTTTTTGACATTCCAACTACAGCAATATTTTTTAGGTTATAGAAATTTCTTATTTCTTGGTCAGTGTGATTGTCGGTATTCATCATTAGAATATATTTCTTAAAGTATTTATTTATTAATTGTTGTACTTGCTGACATAGGTTACAATTTCATTTACTGACATAGGTAACACTTCCTACTCTGCTAATAGGAAGTGTATAATAAAATAGAATTACAAACAAAATTTAATTTAATTCATGAAAAAGAGTCGACTGGTGGAGATACTGTCACACACAGATATCTGTACCAGATATAATATATCTACAAAGACATACTACAAGTGGAAGAACAGGTACCTAAAGGATGGCATAGAGATGGCTTACAGGATAGAAGTAGAAAACCACACACAATATTCAATCTGCAAAGGTAACAAATGAGATAGAACAGGAAATAGTGGATCTACGTATCACAAAAAGATTTGGATGTAGTCGTATCAGATTCAGACTAAAACGTTTACATGAATTATCACTCAGTACCAAAATCATATACAAGATACTGAAAAGACATGGTTTGAACATATTAGAACTTTTGCGTAATTAGGAAAGAATCAAAATATTCTGAAAATTAAATTAATTTTTGTAAATTTTATAAATTTAATAACATTATTCTCTTTTATCTTAGATCAGATATGTAATATTTTACATGATCGTTAATTACGCAATAAATCTATTGAAATGTAAAATCAGAAATAGGGAATGGAAGAGGTTTGAGATGAAAAAACCAAACCAGATGGTACAGATGGATATTTTAGGTCCATTTTACATTCAGAATTCCAATAAAAGGAATTATTTTTATCAGTTGTGAAGATGATTGTTCTAGGAAAACATAAAGTGATTGGTCTCAAAGAAAAAGAAGTGTAGATGTACTGCAAGTACTTGAAGACTACATTGTAGAGAATGGTAAGCCTGAAAAGGTAATGCATGATAATGGTAAACAATTCACATCTAAAATATTCAGACATTTTCTGAAAAGGACCAAGATAAAGGATAGACCAATTACAAAAGGTTATCCACAACTACAAGGAAAAATTGAGGCATACAACAAAATAGTTAAAAATGAATTTTTAGCAGTAGAAAATATTTCTGATGTAGAAGAAGAAAAAGAGAAGATATTCTATATGTTTGTTAAAGCATACAATGAAGAAAGAGAACATGGTGGTATCAATGGTCACACACCATCTGAAATGTTCCTTTCTAAAGGAAGATTAAATAATCATAATAGTAACAAGAGAGTCAAGCAGATAAAAAGTGTTACCCATGTTAGTAAGTAAATCTGTTACCTATCTATGGAAGTACTACAATTAATAAACATAAAATACCATATTCTCAATAATTATTATATCATTATTTAGAAAAATATAATTTTATATATATAGTAATGGGCAGGTATTAAAAAAACCTTTATTACTTATTTTAATTCATCTTCAGATAAAGGAAGAGAAAATCCCCCCTCTTCTAAAGGAATATCAGCCATAGATATAGCATCTAATAAATTGGAATCTAGATCCATAGATTTAATTTTATTTCTTAAGAAATTGATCAAATCAGATGTAGTAACTATTCCAATGATATCATTATTCTCATAAATTGCCAGATGCTTTATTTTTTTTTCTACCATTAATTTTGCTGCATCGTTTATATTAGAATTCTTACTAATAGTTATTAAAGGAGAAGACATTATTTTAGCTGCTGTTAATGTATTTGCAAGAATATTTTTAGCACATACTTCTCTAATCAAATCTTTTTCTGTAACTATACCTATAATTTTATTATCATTATCTATTATGCCAACTGAACTAACTCCTTGTTTTACCATAATTTTAGATATTTCTAAAGTAGAAATTTCATGGTTTACCTTAACGACATTCTTACTCATTATTTCATGAATATACATTGATGGAGATTCATCGGCATTATGCATTAATATAGATTTTAAAAGGTTATTAATTAAATTTTATTGAAAATTAGTAATTTTAGATTTAATGGTAAGTTAATAAACTTGTA
>CAWIYT010000185.1:0-10233 GCA_963840085.1 uncultured Nitrososphaerales archaeon | reverse complement strand
GTTAGTTAGTTTCTTTCCATTTTTAATAAAATTATAAATACTTAATCATACAATCAAATTTCTTCTATGTATTATACTTGTAAGTTTAAAGATTATATCTAAAGAATTGTAACAGGTTCAACATGTTCTATAATCTAGAAACTTTTCTTATCAATTTTATAAATCCAATTTAAATCCTACATTCCGTTATTGATATCTCAGAGATTTCACTTTAATTGTTGATACAATCTTCTTTACTCTTTGTTTGTATCTCGAGCATGATTATAAATTATAACTGGATATTTAGGATGAAGTTCATTTATTTTATCATAGCATTCTATTTCTCCTTTACATTCTATTTCGTATGGAATTCTATTCCACCAGCAATATTTATCATCCATTATCTATTTCATTCTCACTTATATTGTAGTTATTTCTAATATAAATTACTACAATTCATAGATTTACTAATTTCTTGCCCAATAAATAATAAATAGTCCTGCGTTTCGATTTTCACCACTATTTATGTTTCGATTTAATTCTTATCTTGATTTTCTCTATTTCGATTATTGGTTGGTATTTGTCGAATTTTATTTATCTCAATCATCATCTAGTTTGTCTCCAGTTTTTTCCTTTATCGAATTTGTTTTATCTTTAATAAATCCTGCGATAGATTCTAAAATTCCTTTATCCTTGTCTTTGTCCTCATATTTTTTTAATTCATCATATGAAATGTTTAATGTTAACTCAGCACCATTGTAGGTTCCTACCGCCGATTTGGGAACCGTGTAAAAGTGTTGACGCACTGCACCATCTTCAATTATTATATTTTCTTCATTATCTCCAATTATATTTCCACATGATTGGTTATCTTTAGTTATGACTCCTTTTCTATCTTTAATTAATTCAATCCAGTCAATTTTGGTCGACATACTCTGAATTACATTATATAATATATAGCCATTACATCTTAGTATAAATAGTCAAATCTAAATTTTTTCTGTAGATATTAAAAATATGTTAATTATTAATAAAAAATGATATCTTGATTCCTGAAAATTATGGAATTGTTCATATTATTATATTCTTAATTTCTTGTGTGCAGGGAATTGTTCATAAGAAGTATTTTAAAGAAATCATTATTGGAATGGTTTAAACTCATTCATTTAGTAAAATAGAATAAATTTTATATTAAGAAATTATCCTCATATCATCGATCCTCCTATTTTTTTATAAGTATAGATTCGTCCTTTCCATTCTATTGTTGTTTTGGAAGAATTTTTACTTATGGATAGTAACAGTGGTATTATATTTGCGAGATATGCAATAACTAGAAATTAGATCCTAACGGATAGAGTAACATATACAAAGGTGAAATTTTGTAAGTTTCAACAGATTTTAATGTTATACCAATAATTGCCATAAAAAAAATAATTACATTAAAAATTAATATTCCATAATAATAAAAGTCATTTATATTAGAAATATTCATACAATAAACAGAAACAATAATAGTATAAGGAAGAAGTATCATCCTAAATTAAAGAGTACTTTTAAATTAAATCTATAATTTGTAGATTCTACCGAATATTAAAAAATGATTATTATTGGCTAATTAATTATTGGAGAAAAATGTAGATATTAATTAATTTATATTATTTTGATTTACTATTTTTTCTTTTCGTTTTTCCGCTCATACTGGCATTACATACTGCATATGGATTAACCTTCTTTCCTGATTTATCTTCCACCTTTTCAACACATCTATCAAATTTTTTTGCATCTACTCCTTTCTTAACTCCTCTAGGCATATTATATTTAAAACAATATCTTTAATTAAGATTATAGAATTATGTTATTAGGTATATTAAAATAAAAATGACAATAATCTATACTGTTGAAAATATTAATAAATAGTTCTTACATATAAAATATAACCAATTAATTAATTGATTGATTGAGAGAAAGTTAACCTACTCTACAATATAATAACATGATTGAAGCAGTAAAATAATTATTTATTCTATAATTCTCGTAACAGTTCTGAAGCGAATATATTGAATTTGTATGATAGTTGATGATGCGGTTAACAAAAAATACTGAATCTAAATCAAAGAATTAATTAATTTAAAATAATAAGAAGAGCAGAAGTCGAAAGTTTTGAAAATATATTATTTTTCCACTAAACACAAATAACATAATAAAGCATACTAAAAATAATAAAGGTAAAAGGAATGAATACTAGTAGAAGAAGAAAATACAATAAATAGATGCAATAATATAAATACAATTTTTTCTTAATAAAGAAGTAATGAGTAACAACACTATAAAAGATGGAGATACTTGTTATTATGCAACTTATGCTAAAATAAAAGGTAATCCAACAGAGAAAGAGTGTTTTAACCCTGCAACAAGGCATATTGAAAATAAGACGACTTCTCAAGAATTTCCTGTGTGTGAAGAACATTATCAGCTGGTATCAAAGGAATCTGATTCGTAATATTTTACTAGGATTATGCCATGTTTGAACTTTATTCAATAAAAGGAGATCATTTATTAGAAAAGGAATCAAGTATAAAAATTGTCTTTTAATAAAATATATACTCTTCCCTAGTTAGAGCTCTAAACCAAGAGAATTGTATTAGTTTATGCCAGATCTTTTAACGATAAATTATCTATAATTATGAAATATTTTATTACTATTTGTTAATATAGAATGAGGGATGTAAATCTCAAATACTATATAGATGTTGAGATTGCTGAGTATCTCATCGTTCCCACATCTGTTTTGCAATATACGATAGACAATAATTAATGAAAATATTTTGTTGGAAATTATTTAATAACTTTTTTCTATTAGTAGCCGTACTTTTGGGGATTTTGGTCAAATTCTTTTTTACATTGTTCTCTACATAAATATATTTTTTGTCCATTTACTTCTGAAGTATATTGTGTTTTTGATTCATCTACATTCATTCCACATACTGGATCTTTTGCCATTTCAAATTAATATACATCAAAGAATTTAAGAATTATAAAGTTTCAGTAATAAATATATCAAGTTTATTAAAAAATATTAGTTCGTTTTATTATAATACCCTGGTAATAATTTCCAAATCCTGTAAGCGGATTGACGCATTAAACCACTTTAAATATATATTTTCTTCACCATCTCGAAATTTTATTGGTTCCCTTTTCTATCTTGATGGAATTAATAAATAAATTGAAGTTATTCTGAAGACCACAATATTATTGTAGATTTATTATATCTAATTAGTATAAAAAATATTATCCTTCAAAATTTTGATGAACATGTAAATAGTCTCTTGTAAGAAAAGATTTACCACATTTATCACAGGTATATTCTCGCATAGCATCACTTGAAAGTGATTCATTATTATCCGATGTTGGTGATTTTTGATTTTGTTTTGTAGTAAGAAGATTTACATTAAGTTCATCTGAATTCTTTGCTCTAGAAGGTGAATTTTTTGCTAAAAAATTACTTTGAAGAATATTCTTTATTTGGTTGATATCTTTGAATTCTAATGATCAGATAATGTGTAAAATAACTCAATTGTTGAGTTATCGTTTGTAAACTTTTGTACGTGTTCAATTATTTTGTCTCTATACATAGGAAATTTAGAATTTTTTAATAAATTTGAACTAGAATTCATACACTCTTTTATCTTTGATGGATTTTACTAATGCCTTGTTTAACAATGCTGTATCAATTTGAGAAGTATGATAACTATCATACACTCATGTCTTATCATTAACATAATTAGCAGCGACATTATCTTTTGAGTCAACAAGTACAAATTTGTAGCAGTAACAGTATTAGAGTAAATTGATATAGTATGACATTATCCAAGTTATTATTTTTGCAAAATGGTTTGCCTAATTTTGCTTGAAGATATAGTTGTGAATGAGACTGCATATATTGAATTCTTGTTCTAATTGTTTACTTTCTCTAAATTTCTGTATTAATTAAGAACAGTTATACAGAAAAAGTAAACAAAATGAATTATTATGACTACTAACACCAAAACTATTCAATTCCAAGAGAAAAAACCTTCTAAAGACCTGATGTAGTCGCATTATGCAAGGAAATAAATAATAGTATTCCCAAAATCAGGGTTGTATACTAACGTAGATAAAATAGCTGAGACTATGAAGATGGTGAAATCTACGATATAACTTGTGATATGTATAAAGAACCAATCATAACAAATATGAAATTTGTATATAAAATGTATTATTAAATATTATATGTCGAACAATTCTTTTAACATTGGTAATAATTGGAACAAAGATGATCTTGTAAAAAAAGAAGCGAGAGGAATATATGGTATTGTTGATTTTGGTGAAATACAAGAGGTTACTAATGAATATATTGCAACTGAAAAAGGAACTATAGAGAAAGAGCGGTATTATTTTCCCCCTAATTTAGTTGATTATTTTGATGGTGCTACTATTTATTTTAAATTAACAAAAGAAGAAGCAAATAAATACAAAAAAGGCTAAATTTTTCTATTGATGATGAACAAATATTCATTTTTTATTCTTTTCTTCTCTTTCTAATTTTGCAAAATATATCTCTGTTCTTGAATCACATCATTCGTTTATCACTATCGCTTCTCTAATTGAGTATTACTTCTTTTTTGATTCAAACCCTTAAATTTTATATTGCCTAACTTTATTTATGGAATCGGATAGGAAGAATGTAATTGTCGAAGATTGGCAATCTTTAGTGAACAAACCGGTCTATTCTAGCAATGGAAAAGACATTGGAATTGTTAAATCTATTCAGCCAGAATTTTTTATAACTACGTTTGGCTCAATAACTAAGGATAAATACCTTATACCAAAGACTTCTCTTCAGTCAATTAACAATGGAATTATATACATAAAAGAAGATTCGGATTTTGTAGAAAACAATTTTAAATTTGAATAAGGTGATATCTAATGGAAAATAAAAATCTAGTTAATGAATCTTCCTATCCAACTGAAAATGATACAACTGCTGCAGCACAGCTTATAACATCTTACAAGGAGTTCTTAGGAAAAGCTTCAAAATTATTTCCTAAAGTTGATCAAAAATTGTTATTAGATATGATATATCTTGAAACTACATATAACGATTGGGAAGGTAGTGTTTTATTAAGGATTGTCTATTCTTCAAATTCTCAAGTAAACACGGAAAGAAAGAAAGAGGAAATATATAAAAAGTATCAAAAGATGCCTGAGGAGGTAAAAGAGGGTAGAACATTGAGAGTTAAACTTGTAAGAATGTATCTCAAAAACTTAGAGGATTTAATAAATAGTGATAATGATATTGAGTTCGTTAGTGGATCAGCAACCTTAACTCCATCAGATTCCTATTCAGACTCAGCGTAAAGTAACAAAACAGTTCTAAAACCAGACTTTATTTAAGAATTCATTTACATTGAATTCATTACATCCCTATTCAAAATTTAATTATGTTTGTAATAATAAAAGCTAATGTAAATAGTAATATATTTACAATACACTTTAATTTTTGTTAAATATCAGTTACATAAATAGATGTAGTAAATGAAACAAATATACTCACAATAAGGTTAATTACAAATAATAGTTTCGTTTATCATCATATTATCTATCAGAAAAGATGTAAATTTAACTTTTAAATTTCTTATTTTCCCATTTATGTTCCAGTTCATAGTGTTGTTCTAAACCTTCAGTAGTATCAAACGATTTTCCGCATTCTTTGCATTCTGTTTGGTCTGGTTTTACATCTCGTGACATCAACAAATTATTATTAGTCTTTGTATTTAAATTGTTATCCTATGGCAAAAATGTCTCTATTCATAGTGCTTAAGTCTGTTATCGAGAATTAAATAATACGAAAGGGACCGTCAAAATATATCATTGCTAATACATAAACTCTTTCTATTGAAAACTTTGATCACCAACAAATCATAAAAGATATTAGAAAAATTTGTACTTTTATTAATAGTGCCTAACCTTTAGGTCTCGAATCTATTAACCTATATAAATGATATTTCGAGATATTCTACATGACAAAAATTCAATACGAATTAGATATAAATGCATCAGTAGAACAAGTCTTCGAATATTATACCAATCCAGATAACATTAAAAAAGCGTGGCCACAAGATATTGTAAAGGAATCCGAATCGTTATCTGGTTCCAAAAATGAAGAAGGTTCTGAGATGAAAGTCAAAGGGGAATTTATGGGAAAAGAAGATGAAATGATTTTAGAAGTTTCTGATAAAGAACAAAATAAAAGATTAGTAACGGAACAAAGAGAAGGCCCATTTAAATCTTGGATAAGCACACAAGAATTTAACCAAAATAATGGGAAAAATACTCATATAAGACATATTATAGAATATGAATTACCAACTACAGGAAAAATTGCTAACTTCCTTACAGGAGACCAAGCAGAGAACAAAATACAACAAAGTTTGCAGCAAGCTGCTCAAACAGTGAAGCAAAAACTGGAATCTCATTCAGTCTAGCTAACTAGTAACTCAAAACCTCCTCTCGTTAGGTCAATTATTATTATTCTTTTTCTTACATTACTCTTTTTATCATTATTTCAAAATTTAAGTACAAATTTATCTTCTCAAAGTTTTTGAGGTGAAATAAATTCTCTAGTAAATTAATATTATATCATTGATTAATATCGTTAATAACTTTATTGCAATATTAAAAGTGAAGATAGATGGTAGTAGAAAAAGAATTAATCGAACAAAAAATTGGTGAAGCAATTGGCTTAGAAAAAGCAGCTCAAAAGGGTGTAGAGGAACTAAAATCAAAAGGATTGCTAAAAGCAGAACATGAAAAAAAACTAATGCCCATGAAAAAGGAAGCAAACGAACAACAAAGAGAAATGGAAAAACTAATTGAAGAAATTGCCGAAAATGAAGGATTTGACGTTGAGAATATTAATTCTGTATCTGAAGAAACTGCCCAAAAAGCATCAAAAATTATGGAAACTTATTTAGGTGAAGAACCTGATACACAAGAGGCTTTAGAATTCTTATGTTTAGCTGAAGGTGCTGAAGTTACTCATTATGAAGTCCTTGCGTCTGTTGCAAAAGAAGTAAAAAGTAGAAAATTTGGAAATCAGGTTAGGAGTATATTGAAAGAAGAACGTGATCATTTAGAATTATGTACAAAATTAGCAAAACAGAATATTGGTAAATAATAGTTAGATATATTACTCAATATACAACGGAATATCTGTATTGCCTTGCGTTGGTAATAATTGTGGTGTAAAGATAGAAATGAGTGATAATAAAATAGTCAAATGTCTTAATTGTGATTCATCTCTAGACAATAATTATTATAGTAGTAATTTTTGTTCTGGACATTGCAAAGATGCTTACATAAGACATGTTCAAGAGTAAAGTGCCGAAAAGAGACTTGGTAGTCTGGATAACATATCAGAGATTCGAATGATAAAAACAAGCAATAGACAAGAGGTTTCAAGTGCTTTTATTATTCCTCATTATTCAGATGGATATGAACAAGAACAAGGAAGAAAAAAGCTATTTATTGCTGAGACAATCGAAGGATTATTTTCACAAACTGATGAAGATTGGTGTGCAATTATCGTAGTTGATACAACTCCTAATGAAGCAACCCATGATTATTTAATTCATTTAAAGAAAAAATACTATCCAAAAATTGATGTAATTTTCCTAGAACAAAATGTGGGTCCAGGAGTAAGCAGAAATTTAGGAGTCCTCAAGGCATTAGAACGTGGTCATTCTTTAATACTTTTCAATGACTCGGATGATATATCTCATCCAAAAAGGTTAGAAGTTGTTAAAAAAATATTTTTAGAGAATCCTCATATTGATGTAGTTTATTCTACGTTTGAAGTAATCGATGAAAATAATAGATTAACACCAACAGAAAAAATTTCTTCACCAATTTTAGAAATCTTGGAATCTCATTTGCAAAATCCGTTAGAAGGCAATAATATTTGGATAAAAATGGGAACACAGACTGGAATTACTAATATAACTTCTTCTACAGCAGTACGTATAAAATTTGCATATCAATGCCCTTTTCCTAGTGAAAAAGCTTCAGAAGATTTTCATTCTTGGATGAGAATGTCAGCTTTTGGAGCCAACTTTAAGTATACTTCATTAATCCCTACTAAATACAGAATTCCGAATTTCATAAGATGTCAAGCTTCAAGGACAAGAATAGGAATAAGTAATTTTAATCAAATAAAAGCAAGAGTAGATAGCGATGCTTTTTCTAAAGCTACTGAAATCGCACTGGCAAGAAATATCATAAAGCCTGAGAACATACCAATGCTTAAAGCACAATTCTATAAAAGATTGGCCAAATCTATGAAACGAGAAATGGAAAATGAACTTGCTGATGAGCTCTTAAATAAAGCAATACAACTAGAACACGAAAGCTTTGTTTACCTTAACAAATAGATTATGTTACAACTATCTCTGCAATCATAGAAAAGATACAAACAATCTTCTGCTGTTTTTTTCATGTATCTCTATTTTAACGCATTTATCTATATTACCTATGTTATATCTAAATATTGTGTCATTTGTTTAAATGCTTAATATCGAAACGTAATAGATTTTATAAATATGATATAAACGCTATTTTTGATTGAGTATTAGTAAAACAACTTCTACTATTACTACCATCTGAACGCATGCTCATCTTCCATTACACCTTCGAAGATATGAAGATAATTCTTAGTCATTATTTCATCTGTAAAGAGCTTTTCAACTCTATGTCTACAAGATTTTGACGAACATTCATAAACTTTCTCTATATATCCTTGTAACTCTCGAAGAGTTTTAGCTAGAAAACCATTGGTTTGGTTTACAATTATATCATTTAGTCCTCCATTAGCTATAGCAAGTACTGGTTTACCATAGGCATTTGCTTCTACAGCATATAGTCCAAAGGCCTCTATCCAGGTAGGCTTCGGACATGCAATAACAGCTTTACATTTCTTGATTAATTCTGTCTTTGTTTTATTGTCTACTAGTCCAAAGTACTCTGCCAAGCCATTGGTATTTTGGCATTTCTCTCTTATCATTTGTACATATGAAAATACGGTACGTGTATATCATCACCAGCTATTTTTATAGCATTTTTTGTTCTTACAGCTAAATCTATTGAATCTTCAATTCCTTTTTCTCTTACTATTCTATTTATAGAGAGAAGATAATCTCCGTTTTTATTATTATTTTTTGTTTCTTCTATTGGAGGTAGAGGAATTCCGTGATGTACATATTTAACTGGTATTTTAAGTATGGACGACATATATTTAGCATGAAGCCTAGATAGTCCAATATATCTAGGAAATCGTAGTTGTTTAACCGGAACTTTTTGCCACTCTATTGTACCGTGGTTGGTATGAATTATTTTCATCTTTGGAAATTTCTTTGTAGAGAGATAGGAAAAGCAATGCCATGTATTATCCCATACTATTCCATTTCCACTTCCGTATTCTTTTTCCAATAGTTCCTTATACATGAGATAGTGTGCTTCTTCAGCAACTGTTCCTTTCCAAGAAGGTTCTATCGTTTCTATTATGTTTAAGTTGGATGGCAGTTCTTCTCCTCCTCCTCCCTCTCCTTCACCTAGAGTAGAACCTCTAGCTGATATCAAAGTCACATCATGACCTTTACTGGCCATGTTTTTAGAAACCCACATAACGACAGCCTCCAAACCTCCATTCGATCTTCAACAACTCTTAGATGAAAATAATCGGGAGGTGGAGTAGGTAAATTAGGGCTACTTATAACCAATATTTTCGTTTGCAAACACCAATAAGTATGAACATGGATGTTAATAATAACCCTTCTAGACATCAATTAATGTTCTATGTATTATTATCACATCGATTAAAATATTAAGATCCAAAATATATAATATACCTCATTTGTTCATGACCGACATTCTAGTCACGATTAATAAATATGAATGGCTATGATTATATTTGACTAACTGATATACTCTTCTATATTGGTTAGTTTTATCGACTTAAAAGCGGAGTCGGTATGTGCAAGTCTGCAAACTTTCGAAATTAATCATCGTATTAATTTCTCTTGGGAGAAAAGCATCATATAAAGAGCTATTCAATATATAATAGATAGAATTGAATGTTTTGATGACTATTTTTCCATTCAGAAAAAAGGAAAATAACTAAAGTATGCAAAGTGATTCCATTTTTTGTAGAGAGTTATAAAA
>CAWIYT010000184.1:0-8481 GCA_963840085.1 uncultured Nitrososphaerales archaeon | reverse complement strand
CTTATTTCGCAATTCTATCTAAAGTATAATTATTTACAAACATATGAATATTATTTTATCTTCCTTTCAGAGGTAAATTTTGTTTCAACATGTGACACTAAGATATTGTCATTGGACTCCATCTATTTGCAAATATATAAAAGGTTTCTTTACATCTAGTTTGTTGTATTATCCCACCACATGTGTTACACTCCTATTATACACTTGTTTTGGTGTCATGTAGTTCAATGACATATGTAACCTTTTGTTATTATAATATTTAATGAATTGTTCATGTCTTTTGATCTGGGTCTTCCACATCATATGTGCGATGTCATCTTTCTATCTTTCCCAGTGTAGTAGGCTTTCCTATGCCGCTGATAACATGTTGTATGTCATGTTCCTTACAGAAAGAATCAAAATCTGATTGCAAGGGCTAGAATGTGAATTATAGAATTGATGCTGACCCATGGTCTGTTAGTATCTGTATTGGTATTAGTGAGTATGAGAATTATCCTAAACTTTTCAATTCTAAAAATGATGTTAAATTTATTAAACAAATATTGGAGAATAAATATGGTTTTACAGATACAAAATGTTTGATTGATTCTTCAAAAGAGCAATTAGAGGAACTCTTTGAAGACAATTTTTTTAATAGGGAAAAATATGGACCTGAAGATAGAATAATAATTTTCTATTCCGGGCATGGCACTATTAGAAAAGCCATTGGATATGGTGGTGTAGAAATTGTAGAAGGATTCATTGTACCAAAAAAAGCTAAAGCAGGCAAATATTCAGAGATGTATTCAATGAATAGATTAACACACAACATAAAAAATATAGCTTCAAAACACATTCTTCTAATCTTTGATTGTTGTTATAGTGGAAATATTGCAAAAGAAGTGACAGTACCATCTACTCAAAAAATAGATGAAGAGTATATAAAAAAAATTGTGTCTAATAAAACAATTGAAGTATTAGCGGCAACACAAGATAATGAAACGGCTAATGCAAGTGGAGTAAGAGAAGGCTTCTCTGCATTTACAGGCGCCTTATTGGAAATACTTGAATCAGATACGGTTCCTACTAACACTGGCATTCTTACTGCAATGGATTTATCTAGCTCTATTTTTCATCTGGTTAAAAAACACACTAAACAAGATAATAGAATCCAAATTCCTGTTTATAGTCATATTGGGGGCTACAGCCAAGGCCAATTTATTTTAAAAATATATGACAATTTTAAAGATAGAACTGTAAAGACTGAATTAAATGATGTTTATTCAATCCCAATTTACCAAAATGATTATGTATTTGAAGATTATCATATATTTAGTGGCCAAAATCTAATCAAAGGTAAAAGCAAAGCTAGAATTGCAATAGTACCTGTAATTCCTCCTCAAATAAGTCACGAGGTTTTTAAATATCTAGACTATGAAATTAAAAAACCATTACCTAAAGAATTCTATGGAAAAAAATATCAAGAAGAATTTAGTAAGTTAGAATCCTATCCATTCAATTATGCAAATTCATTATGTGCTTTATTATCATGTTCGCGTTTACCAAATAATTTTATTGGAGTGGCTCCTTATTCTAAATTGTTTATTTTTGATTCTGGATTAGATGAAAGAAAAGGTTATCAGAGTTTCCTAACTACTCATTGGGATTCTCTTATTCCAATTTTAACAGCGCTATTACCTAATAATTCTTTTCTGCCAGTAAGTTCATATGAATTTTCGATTCTGCGATAAAATAAAAGAAAAGGTTATCAGAGTTTCCTAACTACTCATTGGGATTCTCTTATTCCAATTTTAACAGAAGCTATTAAAATCAAACCTCATATTCTATTTCTGCCATTAAGTTCATATGAATTTTCGAAAGAAGTCAGCGATAAAATAAAAGAGGTAATTGATGCTGGGATAACTATAGTATGTCCAGCCGGAGATAATGGAAATAATGAGATTGATTATCCTGCTAGATTAGAAGGTGTAATTGCTGTTGGAGCACTAGATTCTCTAGATCAGATAGCTGAATTTTCAAATTATGGGGATAGTGTTGATGTGTATGCTCAAGGTAAAGGTATCATAACCCCATCTTCTAACAATCTATGGACGGTTACACGTGGGTACTTCTTTTTCTGCTTGTATTGTTGCAGGCATTATTGCATTAATGTATACGGCAAATCCTCAACTAAAGCCAAAAGAAGTTAATGAAATAATTAAGGTAGTAAGTGATGAGGGAAAAATTGATAACGAAAAAAATATCATTGGACGCCGATTAAATTCTCTTAAAGCAATTAATTCATCAAAAGAATATTCAAATTTATTTATGCCTATAAATAAAAATGAAAAGCATGATTTACTCATGTTTGAGATGTAAAAAGTTACAGGCTTGTGGATATCATGTACCACCATCGGTGTATATTGTATACTTGCCATATCTGGATACAAGAGATCGGTAAAATTCTCTGCTACAAACATGTTTCGATCTTGCGAAATGTGAATTCCAGCACAAATCCGTGAATAGGCTCAATACAGATCGATAACCAGAAATGTTGATTACCAATTTGTATTATAGTCTCATCTATTATGGAAGCAGAAACTCTTCTATGTTTGTTATAAAATTGTAAGGATCCAAATCTTTGAATCCACTTCCAAACTGCAACAGGAGTCTTTCCTTTAGCAATAATTGAAAATATTCTACTGCTTTTTGAAATTCTTTTTATCGGGTTATGGTAACATCATTATTATTATTAGCATCTTTTTTTCTCTCATCAATTTTTACTTTTTTTCATATTCTTTTATTATTTTGGAAATGTCTATAAATAACATATGAACATCTATAGATATCTCTTTTAGGGTTTTCCCCTTTTTATGAAGTTCAATAACCATATTCTTTTTTTCAATGTATTCAATGGTCGAAATTCCACTACAATAATATAAATTAAAAAAAGAACTTTAAATGGTATGTTGTTTTTAGTTAATTACCTTTTTTACCATTTGTTACCTAATGATACCTATTATTTTTGTCCAATTTAGTTTTATCTTGCAGGATGATCAACGACTGTCATAAGATTTTTTTTAAATTTGAAAAAGATAAGATTAAATCTCTCTTACATAGAGGCTATGTTGAATCAACTAAGAATACTATCTATTGAAGATGTACTCTAAAATTTAATTCAATTACTTAATTATACTTTACAAATCAAATAGCTTGTGACAGTTTTTCCTTGTGACAGCGTCACACGATGAAAACATTTTGGACCTAGAGAGACATTATTTTTTATTATTTTATATGATAATGATAATGCAGGAAGTGTTATTAATAATGAATTAGTTAAAATCTAAATTTTAAATTAACAAAAGTGGATACTATTTTTTTATGTTTGCCTCTGGGGATAAATTTGCTTTCTTCGTGTGACAATCGTGTGACCCTGTCACACGTAGAAACTATTTTTAGCCCAGAGAGAGTCAATATTTTTTATCATTTTATATCGTAATTCTTCTTTTCTAGTTTTGAATTTAGTAGCATCTTAAATAAATTCTAAATTACAAAACCTATTATTTTATCATAGATGTGATTTTTTATTTAGACCTAGAGAGAAGTTATTTTTTTATTCTCTTTTGGATTTTCTTCTTTATCTGAATTTTAGCGCCGTCAACAGCATATTCTGACAAACTATATTACAAACGTATTATTTAGTTTACCATTGAAAATATTTTTATCTGCTTCTGGGGAGGGTAGATTTGTTTTCAGCATGTGACATCTATGTGACAGTTAGTTACATATAGAAACTATTTTAGACCCAGAAAGAGATATTTTTTATTTCTTTTCTCATAAATTTTACCAACAAAGTGGATTAATAAATCGTTAATTTTACTGGAATAATTTTGCCTCTCTAGGGTAAATTTTGTTTCCGCCTGTGACAATTCTCATGTGACAGGTCACACGTTGAAAATATTTTGAAACCAGAGATGCATTAATTTAATAAATTTCTTATAAGATGTCATTTTCTTTTTATCTCACATTTTCTCTTTTGCGTATCTATTTTGATGTTTTTTAAATTCTTGATCAGCCAAGAGAACTACTATTAACATAATTATTGTTACTACAATAAGATACCAATATTGCTTCAAAAAAATATGCACTAGCAAATATAGCAAGTAATCACATACTCCAATGTAAAACAAAAAGAACACATATTTTGCTTTTAACACTTTAAAGATTCCACTATCTAGTGGGAATGCCAAATACTTACTGATAGTTTCATCAGTCATTGCAAGTTTATGATTTCTTTCTATATGATTATCGAACTCATAAGAGAGCTTGATTGTTAATATAAAGCCGAACCATCCTATAATATATAGTAATATTAATAAAGTACTGTATATTTGAATTGACATCCCTCCTGTTGAAGATAAAGCAAAAGAACCCGCTACGATTGCACCATAAATCTGAGCAAACTGTAACCTTTCATTTTCTATATGTCTAGCATGATTAAAGTTTTCTTTAATCAGATCTAATCTTTTATCTTTTTCATTAGAATTGCTCATTATAGTCTATATTATAATATAGATATAGATAACAATTCTTTTCTCTAGATAAAATATTTTTTCATATGAATATTTTTATCTCTATCTTTCAGTGGTGAATTTGCTTTTAGCGTGACACTGTCACACTCCAAACTGTCACATGCTCTTTCATTCAATATTGTGTATTTTAAACTCAAAAACCTTCTCTATATTCTAACAGATTTAGTAAATATTGTTGAGATTCTGGACCATTTGCAAACATTAACGCTCGACACAAGTCGCATCTTAACATTAATCGATGTGTCTTAGTTGGTTTGACATGAGCTTGTCTGACCACAAACAAAACAAATTACAAATCTGGTCTCATAAAAGTTATTGTTGTGGTAATTATTTGTATCAGAATTACTTGTATTAGAATTATAATAATAATGATAATCAGTAGGATAATAAGAACTCATACTAAATTATATTGTGCTCTATATATATAGGACATCATCATTAAAAAATAAATTTTTTACAAAAACAAATTTTAATGCTTAAAAAATTATAATCTCTTATTAGTTTCTATTTTTGTCACCGTATTTAATATACGGTTTGAATGATGTGACAATTCTTGGTTGTCACACGCTGAAACTAAATTTACCCCCAGAGGCGGATAAATAAAAAAATATTTAGTGTAAATTAAAAAGGATTTGTAATTCAGAATTACTTACGAGATTACTAAAATTAATAGACAGCGAATGAAGAATTATAATACATAAAATAATGAAAAATAGTGCCTCTCTACCTCTAAAATAGTTTCATAGTGTGACAGTTGTCACATACTTACTTTATTTACACTTCATAAACAAAATGTTTTATAAATTATCTCCACTCGTTAACTAGTAAATTCATTACTCCGTTGCTTGTCACTTGTCCGGTGTTTTGGTTCACAACACCAGCATATCCCATATGATCATCTCCTAAGTTTTCTTTGTCGTTTATGCCGTCTCCATCAACATCACGAGATATTTCGCTTGAAACCTCTTGTTCATGGTAAATATCTTGCAGTCCTGATTGCCAGCCTCGTGCTCCTTCCTCTCCAAGTGCTATACGTCCTTCTGTATTACGATAGGCTCCTTCTAATGTGTTATCCTGTATGCTATATTTATTGTTAAACTCATCTACCTCATTTATTATAGCAAATCCAAAACCGTTTGTTATTGATAAAGATGCAGGACTCACAGCAGCACCCAATAGATGTACTGAATCAACTTTGTAGTTTCTGTCAGCAGAATTCCATGATTGAAGTCTTTGATCATTGTGTAATCTATCTAAAGCATTAAGAATAACACTAGCTCCTAATGAATGACCAACAAGATGGATATCAGCATTTGCACAAGATCTTTTCAAATCAAGAATAAATTTTCCTAGTTTAAGTCCATTTTTCTGTGCTATTTCTTTTGCAGTTTGCCAATCATCTGTCCAATCGAATGCATCGAACCAATTAAAAGGATTGAAACCAGTAAAGATGGTGTTAGAGTCCCAGCTAAAACCAATAATTGGTTGTGTGTAACCAAGAGAATCAAGTGATGCCTTTACTGTATCAAATTGATCAAGTGCACTTTGTTCATCAGCATTCCAACCATGTACATAGATGACAATTTCTCTATCGGGCGTACAATTAGGAGCAACTTCTGATACAGGTGGATCATAACTTGTGGCACTATGCCCAAAGATTAAGTCTCCAGAAGAAAGCCCAAAATGATCGCGTGTAGAGACTATTTTAAGTGGTGTTGAACTTGGAGTTGCTTCTATGTTATTTACAAATAAAAGCGAAGAAAGTAACGATAACAATATCAAAATGGAAAAAGATAAAGCTGTAACTACTGCAGCAACATATTCATTCTTCATCATTATTTTAATTTTATTTTATTTATTTAACTTCTTTGGTAATAAATTCTCATATATAATTATAGTTTATTGAATAGAACTAACACTCATCGATAAGTAAATTATAATAATAATCAAATTTTTTCGGCGCCGAAAAAGTACACTGATTTAAAATAAAAAATACAAGTATACTTGATTCATCTTGAATATCGGCTTTATCGAACCAGTTCAATTGATATTGATACATAAATTTTAATATTATAATTTGAAATAAATTAACAGAAGGATTACAAATTGGTGAAATGTTCCTTTTGCAAGCACAATTTATTATATATCGATAAAGTAGAATGTAGGACAGGTCAGCAAATGATACTTTATAAGTGCAATGACTGTAAAGTCAAATATAAAGAATATTATTTTTATAGATTAAATCTACCTTGGAATAAATACTGACTTATATATTCAATAATGTAAACCCTCCCCACACGTATCAAGGAACGAGAAACATTTCACTTCATTTTGTAGGAAAAATTATCTGCTAGAGAATCTTGCGAGAGTAGATATAAAGAAAAGATACATCTAAAACGTTTATTTTGAATCAATATAATAATATTTATGGATTAAACGAGATCTGAAAAATACATCTCTCTGGATTCAAAAACTTTTCAATGTGTGACACAGTATCTGTCACATGATCTAAACAGAATTTTTTTATACCGAGAACAAGCAAGTATTTAAGTTACAAGAACACAGGTGATACCTGCATGCAAGAAAGAAAACATTTTAAATTTATTTTGGTATTAGTATCAGCGATAATATTACTATTTACCTCATACACAATTGGAATATCATTGGCACAAACTGCTACTTCTACCGATGTCATTAAATTCCCAGTAAAAGTTTCTACTAGGGGACATTTTGATAATATGACAGGAGAACTGCTCCAAGGACATAATAAAACAGATTATGCTGCATTTGAAATCCCAGGTTTACAAAGTGAAGTATGTCCAAATGAAATTGCAATTATTGTCCATGGATGGAGCCTTAATCAGAGTAAAGCCGACGAAAGATTTGTTAGAGCAAATATGTCATTAGACCATAACAAGTATCAAAATAATAATAATATCAGTCGTTGGTTTTAGTTGGGATGCAAATCTAAATAATAATAATTGGAATCTTGCCAAATCTATAGCTAAAGATAATGGACCAAAACTTGCACAATTTATTTTTGATTATATGGAAAAATGCTCTGATTCTAATTCTAAAGTTAGACTTGTTGCTCATTCCCTTGGCTCAAGAGTAGTTTTAAGTGCTTTAGATAGTCTTTATAATAATCAAGAATGGAATACTAAAAACTTTACAGTGGCATCTGTTCATTTAATGGGTGCAGCTGTAGATGATGAGGAAGTATCCAAAGATCTTTCTTATATTCTTAAAAATCCTGCAATTGTAAAGAACATGTCAGAATGGTATGATGTCTTTGGAATAAAATCTGCTTATGGTAAGGCCATAGAAAATGTCACATCGCATTTTTACAATTTATTTGATCCTAAAGACAAGGCATTATTAAATATTTATACAAAAGACGAAAATGATACTCCACTTGGATTAAATGGTCATCAAAAAAATATTACTATACCATTAAACTATAATGAAACAAATGTTCAAAATGAAATACTGCCTTATATGATGCAGATGGAGATAATAAAACTGACTTAGGATTAGATGAAAAACAATGAAGTTGAAAAAGGTGATAACCATGGAGGCTACTTTGGTTTTACAAATATGACAAACGGTAAGAAGACGTTCGTAAATGATGGAGCAATGAATAAAGTTGTAGAACAGTGGCGTAACGCAACAAATAATATTCAGATAAATAACATATATTGCTACTATGATAGGATATTGAAGCATAATACTGTCACAAAATGAAAGTAAAATTACGTAACAGAAAGGTAAATTTATTTAAGTGACTTTTTATGTTTCAAAATTTTTTCCCTAACCCAAAATATTTTGTTCAACACAAAGTGCGCTAAGATTGTTTTAAAAAATAGATTGGAATTGACAATAATAAATAAAATATGCCTCTCTCTGGGTT
>CAWIYT010000183.1:0-63283 GCA_963840085.1 uncultured Nitrososphaerales archaeon | reverse complement strand
ATTCATTGGATTTTGCTATCTTAACCCTAATTATAAACCTAGTATCAAATCATGGTTCAACTTTATATAATGACCAAATCTGGCAAGAATTAAAAGAAAAATATCCTAGTGGTGAGATTAGAGAAAAACTATATTCTTGGTTCGTCGAAGGGTATGGAAGTATATCTAAAACTAATATAACAAAAATTTGTGAAACAAAGTTTGGAGCAAAACCACATAAAGATAGAGAAAAAGGACGAGGATTAATCTTTAAACCAGAGATACTAAAGAGATTAGCAGAAAATTACTCATTAATTGATGATGGAATAAAAATAATCAAAGATGATAAAGAATTCAAACCTAAAAAGGAGTGTGACACTTTACCCACTTGTGACACTTTTACAGAAGTTACAGATCCAACTGGTGATAATAATACTACAAAAGATATTTGTAAAATCCAAGAATCTGCCAATAATGACGAGGAAAAAACCCAACAAAATGATATTCTTAGCTTAAAAACTAGTAAAATTATCGATAAAAAAACTGATATATCTTCCCTAGAACTGTCACAAGTGTCACCTCTGTCACCAAATTCAACCAAACTTGACACATCCGAAACTCCTCTACAATATACCCTCTCAAAAATAGAATCGGGGTCATTCACCAATCACTTGATTTCTAAATCTGATTTATTACTAGAAGATTATAATTATGATCCTGAAATAATAAACAACATAAGCAGATTTGGATGGTCTGATAGATGGTTCTGCAAAAACTGTACTATGAAAGGTGACAAATGGTTTATGATGAAACATCCGTGTAATAATCACAAAAAGAAGAAATGAGGATGAGACAAAAAAGATAGAGTAGAGAGCAATGGTAAAAGGATTAAGAGATGAAGAAAACGTTCTGTTTGGGAGCGCAGTAAAGATCATGAAATGTAGTTATTGTCTTGTATCTTTCTTAGCAGCTAACATACGAAACGAATGACCACCTGGCAAAGCCTACTCGTGGCGTGGTTGTAAATTGCTTTTCCTACTGAAAAGTAAACCAATTTGCCAAAACAATAGAAAAGGTAGAAAGAGAATATGTCAAAGAAAGAATTAACTTCAGAAGAAATAGAAAATATAAAAGAATTAGAAAAGATCATAAACAAAAACAAAAAGACTATACAAATATCACCAGGCAGTAGTGCAATACTCTATCTTCCACCAGTAAAACCAGAAGTAGTACCAAAACAATACCAAGATACAACATTTGAACAAATTCGACTTACAGTAAAGGAACAAAATATGGATAACAAAGAAATAGATAACCAAGAAAAATTTTTTTATCTTGGAAGAAGATCTCTAGAATTGATAAAAGATCAATTTAAACAGGGACATAGATTGTTAAAGATAGAAAGAAAAGGTTCAGGAAAAGATACTTTGTATATTCCTACTCCTGTGGCTGATGATAAAGAATAAGAGTAACGTACTAAACTAAACCCTTTTTTTATTTTTTTTAGAAATTTCATAATGTAGATGATATAAGTTATTACTTTAGATTAATAAAAAAAAGAAAAGATAATAGATAAAGCTATAGCATTATTATTAATAATATGGTTTCACTTTATCGAGTAAACAGAAGCTTATCACGATATTGTTTATTAGATTTAAAACAAAAAAGACTGGCATGTATAAAGAGGTGATACTTTTAGTCTTATGTTAAGCATATTGAGTGATACCGAAAAAGCAGTTGTAGAGACAATAAGAATGCGTTTATCAACAGAACAAGCTTTACAGTATATGAAAGACAGTGGTTTTTCTGTTTCAAGAGCTACATACTTTAGACATAAAAAGAAACTATACCACCTAGCATATGTTAGCTGACACCTTCCAAAATATAGTTCCTCATATTAAGGTGGAATTTTTTTGTTCTAAAATATGTAGATATTTTATTTTTAAAATCTGTAAAGGATGAATAGTATTGAAGAACAAGTAGATCGTTTTTAGATATATGCCATACTTGTTCCAGTACCATAAACTCTGGAGATGCTGTTGGTAGATATATAGGAATGAGATCTTTTTTGTATTTATCAAAATATTCCAGTACCTTTTTTGATTTATAGTGCTGTTTTGCTTTATCCAAGAATAGATAGCATTTTGGAAATTTTTTGTGTATTTGTTTTAGATAATCTAAAAAGGTATTTTCATTAAACCAATCATACTGTCTGAACAATTGTTTTCCTTCCAAACTGATGGCACCAAACAAAACTGATTCCTGATGGGATCCAGTTATTCTTACAATTGGTCTTTCATCCTTTCTGATCCATACTTTCCTGACAAGTGAGTCATAGAAGAAGAATGATTCGTCTGTAGAAACAACAGTAAATTCATCTTTTAGATTATCCAGTATCTTTTTTGCTCTTTTTTAAAATCTTCTTTCTCTTCTATTGATGCAGTATTTACATGTACCTTTCTTGATACCTTCTGTTTGAATCCCCACTTGTGTAAAAGGCGACATATATGAGTATAATGATATCTGATTCCACCACTCTTTCTTACTATTAGATCTTCTACCTGTTTCGTAGTCCATCCCTGTTTGCTGGATGCTAACTCATTTTTTATCTCATATATTGTTTCTTCTGATATGTCTAGTGGCCTACCGCTTTTTGTTCTGTCTTTTAATCCTTCTATACCTTCTTCTCTGTATCTCTTTAACCAATCAGAAGCCCATGTTCTACTTCTATGAAGATCTCTTGCTACCTGTGCAGGAATCTGTTTCTCATATACTACATTTAAGACAAGTAACATTCTTTCCTTTACATTGATATCATGTTCAGACCTGTATATTTTCTCAAATCTTGTTTTAGATATTGTGGCAATCAATAAGATAATTCATATTAATAGTACCAGCTAATTGCTATTACTATATAAAATATAATACAAAATAGTAAAATATTGTCAGCATACTTATGATAGTTGGTATAATTAAATGTAACACATTTAGCTAACCTATTTTAGTCATATCATGTGAGAAATTGGAAGAAATACAATGAATCTCTTGTTAAACGTGGTGAGATATTACTTGATTTTGATGTTATCGATAACTGGGATTCTGAACTAGAGAAGATGAATGAAGGAAAAGAAGGTAGAAAATTCGTATATCCAGAGTCATTTATCAAATTACTTGGCTACATGAGAGCATACTTTCACTTACCGTATAGACAAACTGAAGGCGTAGTACGAGCACATGCTGCAAATACGTTACCATCAATTCCAGATTATAGCAGGATTTGTAGAAGAATAAACAGATTAAATATCAAGATTTCTGATAATGATAAGTCTAATTTATATGATGATAACTTTGTAATTGCAATTGATTCTACTGGTGTTAAAGTTACAAACAGAGGAGAATGGATTAGACATAAGTGGAATGTCAAGAGAGGCTATCTAAAGATACATGTTGCCGTAGATATCAAACGAAAGAGAATATTATCATTACAAGTAACCAGTGAACAAGTACATGATGGAAAAGGTACTACCCAAATTAGTAGATGATATTACAATAAAGAATAACAAGATAATAGATATGACTATCGCAGATAGTGCTTATGATAGTAACAATAATTTTCAATTTCCATCATTCAAGGGAATTAATCCTGCAATAAAAGTCAGAAAGAATTCCAGATGCAGAAAGACCAATCATTACCAGAGAAACAAGACGGTGAAAATGCAGAAAAATAATTTACAGAATTGGAAGAATAGCGTTAGCTATGGTCAGCGATGGATTGCAGAAACTGTCTTCTCCTGTATGAAGAGAATGTTTGATAGAGAATATGTTACTGCTATCAGGTTTGAGAACATGATAAAAGAAATGATACTGAAAGCATCGTTATATAACTTGTTTGAGTCTAACTGTTACATAATTATCAATCTCAGTAGGATAGATTTGATTATCTAGATGAGTTGCGCAACAAAGCAAATCCTGCAATGTTTGAGGATACGTAATAGTTGATCTGCTAATCTCACATATTTGGATTGTTGTTTATTCAATAATTAACTGTGGAATGTTGTTAGCTATGATGGTTTCTACAGAGCTGAGTAAGATAAAAACTATTAATATATAGATCCTGAAACATTCTGTTAGTTAGTCTCATTTTCAATTATATTCTACTATGAAATCAATAATAATTATATATGTCTTAAATCTGTATTCTAAATTTTTTTGGATGATAAATTAAAAATTTTGATTTCTTTTCCAATCAATAATTGATTAGTTATATATAGTATCTATTAAAAGAAGTTTTTTTTCAAAAAGTATTTAATGCTATTTGATATCTGTATAACAAATCAAATTGAATCTTTAGCTATTTTTGTTTGAATCAGATAATAAAAAATTGAATTTTCAAAGTCTAAGAAGAAAGATAATAACATTATTACTCCTTCTACATATTGATCAATCAATAGATCTTTTGCGTAATTAGGAAGAAATCAAAATATTCTGAAAATTAAATTAATTTTTATAAATTTTATAAATTTAATAACATTATTCTCTTTTATCTTAGATCAGATATGTAATATTTTACATGGTTACTAATTACGCAATAGATCTAATATTTTTAATCTCTATTCAATAATATCTTTTTTATTATATCTGTATTTCCATTAGGTTTTGTATAAATCTCCTTAAGTTTTTTGAAAAGAATTTCTGGGTTAAATTTTTTTCCAATCCTTATATAAGCTTCTTCAAATAAACTTTCAGGCACCATCCAATCAATATATTTTGGATAATCTCTTTTATATTGCAAAAACAAATTCTCTTCTTTCTTGTAATCTTCTATTTCTGACTTTGTGACATCATATTGTGAGTAAAGTTCATCGATGTTTTCTTCAACTTTGTTATAATCATTTTTCAACTTTTCGTATTCATCCATTTTTTTATTGATAAATGCAGGTATTTCTTCTGTCTTTATCTGATATTGTTCTTCAAGTTGTAATATTCTCTTTATATTATCTAGAAATTGATCATGTTCCATTTTGATTCTAAAACTTTCTGTATTAGTAGATTCTAAAAAATTCTCAAAGAATAAACAACTTAGACCTACTTTCTTTACTTTGTTATGAAGCCGAACTCCTGCAATAACATCAGAGATTTTTAAATTATTTTTCTTAAACATTTTTGTTATTTCTCGAATATATCTAATACTTTCATCTTTCTGTGATTCCTCAGTTGTAATTGCATGTACAGCTCCATCAGAAACACCACATGATTCGCTAATTAGGGGGATTGAATCTCCTTCCAAATATTTTTTAAATATTTCTGCCTTAATTATATCAGGAATAGGCCTCATTTAGAAATTCTATTAGAATTTATTTAAAACATTTACTATAATTCTAAAGTTTTATTTTTAAATGGTCAATAGAATAGTTGGTATTAATTCAAAATTCCTATTTAATATTTTAACATTCTTTTAATTGTTATTCTAATATTTACAGATAATTAAAAGATGAATTCATACCTGAATATTTATATCTAATATAAGCATAATTTGCATTTGAAAGATATATGAAAAATTTTTGAAAACATTATGAAATGCATTTGAAAATTATTTGAAAAAGAAGTGAAAACCATTTGAAAGACATTTGAAACAGATTAAACAGCGAAAACATTTTTCTTTTATAAAGATATACTTAATCCTTTTAAATATTATTATAGCTAACAAGAGTAATAAATTTTATTTAATCTGTGTCTTCCTACAATGAAGTAAAAAAACAACTAGAAAAGTATTGGTTGACCTATCTTAAAGAGAATTCAAAACGCTTCTCTAAATCATCAATTTCCGGTGCTAGTCCTCCATCTGTTTTTGTGGGGCAATATGGTTATCCTAAAGTAAATATCGGACCCATGGTTCCAGATATTCACGGCAATACTAATCTTTTAGATTCACCAGAGAAATGGTTAGGAAAAACATTACAAGAAATACTAAATTTTCGGCTATCGTTAGTTAGAGGATTAAATTCCATGAAAGTAAATGATCTAGATAATAAATTCATCCTTTCTTTGCATGAATTAATAATGTCTACAAAGTCTGCTGAAAGTGAAATGATTTTTCATAAAAGACCAACATTTTATCATCATCAAAATTCATTACTGATTTCTAAAAATAATGATCTAAATATAGAATTTACTCCTTTTGGTCCTCAAGCCGAAATTAAATCTTTTAAAATATCTTCTTCTACAAGTACAAATAAAAAAATAGAATATTTGTATTCTGATAGCCATATTAAAGCTACTGACGCAGTTATCGAGCTTTATAAAAATGGTATTGAAGTCAGTCAGATTAACAAAGTGTTGAGCTTAGGTATGCTAGGTAAAAAAAATAAAAGGCATCTAGTACCAACAAGATGGAGTATTAGTGCTACTGATGATATAATATCATCATATCTGGTAAAACAAATTGAATTATATCAACCAATAGATAGCTTTAAAGTAATAAAGTATAATCACTTTTCTAATTATTATTCTATAATTTTTATTCCCAGTAAAGTATGGAATTTCGAAATGATTGAGGCTTGGTATGATAAAAATAATGAAAAAAAGTTTTTTTTAGAGTCGGATTGTGAAAATGCTTATTCTGGTCTAGATCACTATCCAAGGATTGCAGGTGCATATTTTGCAGCAAAACTAGCAGTTTTAGAATATTTAACAGCCAAAAAAAGGAAGTGTTCTATTTTAATTTTAAGAGAGATTAGGCCAGAATATATTATTCCATTAGGTGTGTGGCAAATAAGGGAAGGAATAAGAAATGCATTAAGATTTAATAAAGGTAGTAATTCTTTTTCTGATTTCAAAACGGCTTTACTGCATGCATCTAATGGAATGAGAGTTCCTCTATTAAATTGGTTAAGCCATAGCGAGATTTATAAAAATTATGGAAAGAAAAAATTAATCTCTGATTTTTTTTAAATCAATATTTGGTTAAGAAGAAGGTGGTTATTTTACGACAAACAATTGTAAATAACATTTTTGGATATTAGTATAAAAAGTTCGAATATTTTTTGTTATTTTATTTTATGATAAATTTGTTCCATTTATATATACATATATATTAAAATAGTTATAATATGTTATATTGCTGTAGTAATTATTAATCTTTATTTATAAAATAGTCTTTAATTAAATTCTTTTGTAATACAACAAAAAATGTTCAAAAAAACTATTCTCTGATTTTGTAAATATTCTGGAATTATATTCTTTATAAGGACTAAATATCTGAATTCTTTGGTAATTTATTTTTATTATTATATTTTTCATTGTGTTTTAGTGCTATTTCTATACTCTTGTTGACTAAAGAGAGTAACAAGTCCCCAGAATCAGATTCAATATATACTATCTGAAAGATATTCTGATTCTTCCAATAGCCTTCTCTATCAACAATAGCTATTCCTCTAATCTGTAGTTTATTATTATTATTTTTGCTAACTATTATTACTTGTTTATTATAAACCATTGTAAATAGTCTATCGTCGGTTAAATCATACCACCTCCATGACTTTACAAATTTCTTTCCCGATTCCCTAAAAATTTTAGAATTTCTTAAAAAATTGATAATTTGCTGATAGTCATTAGAATCTGCAATCTTAAAGTTACCAATTAAATTACTTATTGGTAGCATTATTCGGTCTGTACTAATATATGACCATTTTGAAATTACTTCAAACCCTGATTTTTTCATAACTCTTTTTGATGCTTCATTTTTTATAGAAACTATTGCAGCAGAATATACAGCTTCATTTTTTCTTCCATATTCTAATATGCAGTTAATCAAATTAGTTGCTAATTTCCGTTTCCTATATTCTGGATCAACTCTTATTCCTTCAATCCATAGTATTTTTTCTGGAATTAAAATTCCATGTGCTATTGCAATTGGTTTTTTTTCTTTTATATGATTTTCAATTTCTGCTACCAAAAGTATACTATTGGGTTCACTAATCCAGATATCCCATACTCTATCGATATAATCACCCCAGCTAAATGTATTTTTGCAAAAATTTAATACATAGTCTTTGTCCTGACTGGTAGCTAATCTGAATCTCACTGTTTCCTTAAGATTTTTCTAGATATTTATATTCTCTAAACAAAAGGAAAAAAAATTTATCGGATATTTAAAATTAATTCATATTTTATTTTTCTAAAAGATCTATTATATATACATACATATACTAAAATAAAGTTATTTTATTTCATTACATTAATTAAATAGAAATTTAATTTTTGCCATTATATACAAAGCATGGTAGATATCTTAGAAGAACAATACAAGACAAAATTATATTCCTTACACCAAAAAAAAGCAATTACCAGAGAACAGTTAGATCATTTTCTAAAACGTGGATTACAAATAATTAATACTAGAGACCAATTCCATTTAGATTCAATATCAAAAATTTTACCCTATATAATAATTGGAGCTTCAAAGTCTTATATTAATAAATTAAATATTCCATATCAGGCAACTAGTTATGTTGCAGCAGAAACCTTCCCAGAGTCAGGCAGATATATCTATAAAATTCCTGGAACAAAACGAGGAGGTGTGAGGCAACTAACTGGAGGAAAAAGAAAATTCGGTGATAATCTTTATGCTTCTACTCACAAAATATTAATTGGATATGAAGCAATTCTTTTCAGTATTTATAATCTTGTAGAAAATAGAGAACAAACATGGGAGTGGACCTTTTATGCAAGTAATTTACAGCATTCTTTCCCTGATCTATATGAAGATCTATGCAAATTAAATGATATACATTTAAAACAACTTTCTTCCCAATATTTTATAGTTGTTGCTAGGAATTCTAAATCTTTTGAAAGATCTGGAATAATTGAATCTTATTTAAAAAATCAAATTACAATATTCAATCAATCTTCTCGACGAAAAATAATTTTTCTAACCGATGAAAGTGGATATGATTATTGCTCAAAAGTCATTAAAGAAACAGATGATATTTTATATGTGACTACAGGAGATAGATTTAACATTCGTAATGGACTTTTCCATCTAAAGAAAAGGTATAATATCAATCTCATATTAAATGATGGAGGTCGAATTATGTCAAATGGCTTTAAAGAAAATGGTGTAATAGGCGAGGAAAGAATTACTTTGGAGCCTTATCCTGGAAAGCAATTTCTAGATTTCTCTAATAATGATTATTTATTGCAAGATTATACGTTGGGTATTAAAGGTTCAGGTTTGGATGGAAGTGAGTTAAATGGTGCTCTCATGGTCCATTCTATTAAAATCAAAGATGAAAGTGCAAATGTATATGTTTATCCACTTGATGATAAAGAATTGATAATAAAAAAAAACTAAAATAATTTTTTTTGTTTGGATGGTGTTGTTGTTGCAAATCATATTGCTAATTATTCTATATATAATACTTGAAGACAATCAATTTAATTGTCGTAGTCTGAATCAATAACTTTCGGAGATAAAAGGAATTTTTTTAAAAATTTATTTAATCTAAAAAATTTTTTTCAGAATTTATTAATTAGGAATGCCCGTTATACTTTATTAATAATCAATGAAAAATATCCTAATAATTGATGATGATGTTAAAACTTCTTCAAAATACAAAAAATGGTTAGAAGATGAAGAAGGTTTTAATTCAACATTAATAAACGATCCACAAACTGCAGAATTAAACTTTAAATCAACTGATTATGATCTTGTTCTTATTGGTTTTAAAATGTCTGTAATGGATGGATTTAGTCTTTACGATAAATTACATGAAATAGCAAAAAAAGTAGAAGATACACCAAAAGAATTTCGAGTATGCTTTATGACTTCATCCGTAATAAATTACAAAATGTTAGCAGAAATTCATCCTGAATTAGGAGAAGAATGTTATGTCTCAAAAGAGGTTCCAAGAGAGGTTTTTATAAAACATATCAATTCTTTAATACTTTAAGTATATTCTAATATATAAAAAATTAGGTTTCATTTGAATCTCAAGGTATTATTATAAATAGGTAGGGAAAAGTAAGTGAGTAGATGAGTGTTATAGAGGCTACAATATAACACCCATCTATGCAAAAAATCTATCTACTTTATTGAGTTTTGTAGCAATTAATAGTAAAAGCAGATATGATAAAAGATTTTTGATTTTGGGTGTAATATAACTATCATAGAATGATATAACAGTTGTAAAAAAAATATTTTTTTAGTTTTATTCTTTAAGAGCATTGTAATATTCCATCTAGTGATACTTGTAAAATAATAGTAATTAATTTGACAAATGAATTTTATAACAACTGCTTTAGCTAACCATAAAGTAGCACATACTGTGTGGAATATCTACCTCAGAGAAATAAGTACAGAGGAGATGAATGACCTTCATTGGTTGCTCGATAACGATGCAGAATCAGGTTATCGTGCAAGAATGATCTTACTCAGGAATGAAGGATACACACAGTACCTGAGATAAGAAGAATTACAAATCATCACGATAATAATATTAGAAAATGGATACACAGATTTAATGAAAAAGGTATTGATGGTATTGCATCTAAAAAATATATACGAAATGCTCATAAGATTACAGATGATATAGAAAGAAAGATTGTGTAGAGATAGCAACTAATGACCCCAGAAGAGTACAGACTGAAATTCTCTACATGGTCATTACGTGTACTTGCAGGATACATAATGGAAGAAAAGAAGATTATAAACAGTATTAGCCATACAGAGGTAAAGAACGTCCTGGTAAAACATGGTATTGAATGGAGGAATTCAAAGACGATATTGGGTAAAAGCAGAGATCCTGAATATGAATTAAAAAAAATAGGATTGAAGAGTTAAGGTATAACACATCTTCTGATTCCGTACTGTTATATCAAGATGAGAAAGGACCTATAGCAGCAAAGACATATGGCGGTGGTCCATCATGGTGTTCCACACAGTCCAAGATAGAAAAAGCACAGAAAGTAAAAGGAATTCTCAATACATTTGGTGTTTACGATTATACAAATGATAAGATGTATACACACTGCTATACAGAAACAAGACCAGTGAGCAGTTTATAGATTTTATGCGACGTGTCGATTCCAGATATGATTCTAACATCAAAACAATATTTGTAGTGTTGGATAATGTACATCTATACACAGGTCAAAAAAGACAAGAAATGCAATAGTACATAACTATCCACGAATAGTTCTTGTATTTCTGCCAACCAGATCACCCCAACTAAATCTAATAGAAGTAAGATGGATGTGGTTACAGAGAAAGGCAATCAATAATTCTACATTTAGAAATGAATCTGATATTGGAAAGGCAGTATCTAATTGGACATGTAACTACAATAACTCTCATGGCAGTATAACTAGAAACAGTTTACATAATGAACTCATGTGTTTGTTCACATGACTGTTAAGATATCCCTATTGGTGCATTAGTCTTGTACCTAATTATTGTAATCCTTCCTAGATTTCAATCTAGAGAATGTTGATATGCTCTATCAAAAGACAGATAATGGAAGAAATCCATACTTAAAGTTTAGTAAAAGAGGTAACAAGAGAGTTGTATTAATTGTGAAAGGATGAGGCCAGTGGAACAGCAGTTGAAGTATTCTGGAGTACATTGGAACGTAGTTTAGAATTATTTAAAACTCGCTCCTTCAAAGAATTATATACAGGAGCCTACCTGCCACCATCTGTTAAACAAGAGAGAATGAGGTTTAGTCAAGGCCTAAATAATGAAGAAGTCAAACAAAGTCCAATTGTATCAGATAATTCTTCTACTACTAATATTGCCAATAATAATAAGGACTATTCAGTATACAAATAATAAAGTAAATCCAAAATGTCTAGATTGCAGGAATTCTGTTCCAAATCTAAAGAACTTGCTAATGAGCTGGTAAGATGCGGTTCATGTCAAAATATTTTATTACATTGTGGAGAATATGAAATTGTAAAAATAGAAAAATATGACGAAGAAGGTATCTTGTGTGAAACATGCAAGAAAAATAATAGAAAGCTCGAAATAGTTACAATAATTTTTCCTGCTGCTATTGATGCTGATGCTGAAGATGATGATGAAAACAATTACAGCATTTATCAAATTCCCCTTTCACAATTAGGTTTAGAATTATTATTAGAAAAAGCAGAAGAAATAGAAGAAGAATAGAGAATATTATAGTATCATCGTGTAAAAAGAAAAATGACTAAATCTAGTAATATAGGATTTGGCAATTTGACTAATTTAAGACCTATTATAACTACAACTACCACTACTACTATACAACTACCACTACTACTAAAATTCAACGTAAAAATACTCCTAAAACTAGGATAATCAGAATATCAGAAGAATCTATATCAAAAGATTAGGGAGACGGAATTGCAATAACTGATTTTTTCATATGCTTTTCCTTATTTTATACATATACGACGTATTTAAATAAAAATATTTTAATACAATTTTAGACGATAATTTCTGTAAATATATTCGCTATAAAAAAAGTGTATATATTTTGTTTTAAAAACAGATTAATCAATCCATTATTCTAGCAATATATGTCTATATTTGCAAGCCTTTCTAAAAAAATTAAGTATTAAATAGTATGAAAACACGGTATTTTTACACTACCACATAATTAATTTCGTTGACTGGCATTGAGAATCATATATAAAGAAATATCCACAAAGACAAAGACACAAACACAAAAAAAACTTTACCATAGCCTTCTACTACTACATTACTTGACTCATTAGATAGATAGAGGGCTATGGTCTTTATATTTATAAATCTATTACTCTAGTGATAGCCTAGATAGACAGATAGATTATTATGGTTTCAACCAGAATTTACTTTAATCAATAATAATAATGGTTGGTTGTAAAGAAATTTGTGTACGCTACTATAAGGCAGATAGGCCCAAATCTGGAATGCGTTATATATCAGGACAAAAACGTTGTCAGCATTGCGAGATTTATATTATTTGGAAAGGTCTTTGGTGTCCCTGTTGTGGTCATAGATTAAGAAGTGGACCAAGAAGTAGCAAAAATAAACTTGTATTAAGAAGAGAAGAAAAGAAAAGAGAGAGTAATAAAAAATTTTAAAGAAATATCAATTTCAAAATAGAGAATGAAAAATAACAAATAATTAATAAATCTGAATTGTAAAAATACTTACACTCTTCAAAAATCATTGATTTAGGCAAAAAAATTAACCAACCAAATGAGTTTTTGTGTTGTTGTAATAGTCTGAGCTAATTCTATATAATCATTAACTCCCATTCAACTAGTTAAGACATGACAATAACAAAATATTATTCTAGCAGAATTATTTAAATCACTAAAAGAATAGTTTCAAAATTCATAAATAGTATAACTTGTAGGTATTGAAAACACATCGCCACATCTACATTCTGGGACAACTTGGACAAAAAGTCATAGCCTGTAACTATAAACCCAAATCATGTTGTTTGTTCAGGCTATGACAATTAAATTATCTTCAATTATTTTATAGTATGCTTAATAAGTTGGTGTACTCATTACGAGTTCAGTCAAAAGAACAAAAAATTTCATCATTACCATAGCCTCCTCTCTATTGTTGTGGTTTATCCTTAGTAGAAGGCTATGACTTTCTTTATCTTTCATTAATTAAATAATCAATTAAATTATCTTAAATTATTAAATAATATATTATTAAACTCAATATACCCTGAAAGACAAATATTTCATTTAGCCATAGCCTTCTATTATTTAGTGGTATTCATAATATGGAGGCTATGGCTATTATTATTAGATAATTTGTCTCAAACTACTATATAATTTGTTAATTATATATTAGAGCCAAGTACCGAATCAAACCTACTGCCATAGCCTGCCTGCTATCATCCAACTGTTATATTAGTTTCTCCTATATAAGAAGAAGAAGGCTAATGGCTTTCTTCTTTTCATTTAATAATTTCTAATACTTTAACAATAATAAATGGTAGGTTAATCAAGCATTTACTAATGTTTATCTTATTATTTGTAAAAGTAGCCGCAGCCCTAGAGCGATTGTGTGAATATAGATTTAGAAGGCCATGGTATGATGGATTATGTTTGTTTTTGAAAAGCAATAACTTGTAAATAATAATGATGGAGTTCTTGATGTATTTCTTGCTATTCTTTTTATCGGGAAGATCTTTATTCCTCCATCTAGTCTAATAGATTATTAATGGATTCTATCCTTTTAACTTGATTATTTTTTATTTATATATATATATTTTATCTTAACTTTCTTGCTTCTTTTCCTGCTTGCTTACATTCTTTCAAATAGATTTTTTCACATTCATTAGATATAGTTATGAATTTATGAATTGTTGAGATAATGGCTGCATCATATACAGATTTTATGTCACCTTCCGTAATTATGTCAATACATCTATCATCAATTGTTTTCAGAACTTGTTCTTTACATATTTTCATAATTACACTATTAATATCATAGATTAATTGATCAATCTTGAAATAGTTCTTTTCATATTTGTTATTATTATTAATATTAAATGCCATTTTATTTTATCGTCCTCCTCTTTTTTCTTTGTTTAATCTAATCTAATAGTTTGTCAACAAATTCAATCCTTTTACTTTTATTATTTTTTACAATCTCAATTATTGACAGTTTATTTTTGCTAGTTCGCAAGCAGTATCCAAATACTTGAAAGAATTGTATAAAGTACTCTTTTTCTCATTTCTTTTTTCAATGATGTTATATACTTTTTATTATCTTCATTATCAAAAGAATTACTTTCTACAAATATTCTGCAATACATTACCAATACCCAATGCTCCTTTTACCTACTTCTCTTTTATCGATTCTAAATCATCTTTTACTAATTGAATAACATAATCATCAAACTTTCAAATCCTTTTATCTTGGCAATTAAGGAGACTGATTCTTATAAATGACTGACTGGGAATGAAAAATAAAGAAGAAATGATTTTTTTCTTCTATACTATTTTGAAACAACCATTAAGTAAAGTTCTTTAATGAGATTCCCTGATAAAAAATGACTATATCCGCTTTTTTGTTTTTGTTGGTTATAGGTTTGGTATTAATATATCCAGTTAGCAGGCTAGTAATATATAGAGATAGGAAGAAGAGATTAAATGATCACAATAATTGAGTTTACCTCTCAAATGCCAAGTCTGTGGTAAGTTTATGGATGGTTCATCATGCATATCCAAAGTGACAATTGGTAAAAATCAATATAATAAAATTCCATATGGTATTGAGGCTCTTCTTGCTAAAGTTACAGATAAAACTGATTTAACGAATCATTGTCACGATTGTGGTGTAGTGTTTAATGGATACCATCATTTTCCTTGTGAAGTAGAAATATGCCCTCGTTGTGGTTATCAATTCATCTCATGTGGTTGTGGAGTCATTTAAGAATAATAAATGGTAAAATGTGTTAACTGATAAATTGTAAATATTTCTTTTTTTTACTATTCTATTTTTTAATACTCTGTATCTAAATTCATTTTGTACATTTTACCTGCTATATTTCTATTATTACTATATTGTAAAAGTCTAATTTATTATCAGCAACTATTAATAAAAAAAAGCCAGATGATTCTAAACCGTCATGTCTTTAGGTAATAATCCTTTATTAACAATCGTATCATAAATTAAATCAGGATTAGGTTTAACAAAGCAAATTTTATTGTTTATATATATATATTTTTTCATATCGGAGATACGATGATATAAATTAAGATTTCTAATTGTTTTGTAATATTAACATGAATGAATCCTTTCTTGAGGCTCTAAAAAAAAGAGTGTTGCTTTTTGATGGGGCAATGGGTACTGAAATTCAAAAATTAAACCCACAACCTCAAGATTTTCCTAATAATAAAGACGGTTTTAATGATGGTCTAATATTAAGCAGACCTGAATGGATCAAACAAATTCATAAAAGTTATCTGAAAGCAGGAGCAGATTGTATTGAAACCAACACTTTTGGATCAAATAAATTCAAATTAGATGAATATGGTTTTGGAGCTCAAACTATAGAATTTAATAAACGTGCAGCAGAATTAGCTAGAGAAGTATGTAATGAGTTTCAGGATAAACCTCATTTTGTAATTGGTTCGATGGGACCCTCTGGTTTTCTTCCCAGTTCAAATGATCCTGATTTAGGCCAAAAACCTTTGGATGATATAATTAATTCTTTTGCATTACAAGCAGAAGGTTTGATTCTTGGAGGAGTTGATGCACTTTTAATTGAAACAAGCCAAGATATTCTAGAAGTAAAACTAGTGATAGAAGCTTGTCACATTGCAATGAAGAAAACTCAAAAAAAAGTACCTATCATAGCAAATATAACATTGGACCAATATGGCAAAATGCTTTTAGGAACTAATGTTCAATCTGCATATACAACGGTCTCTGATATGGGGATCGATATTTTTGGTCTAAACTGTTCTACAGGGCCTGATGAAATGACTGCTAGTATTATTTGGCTAAATGAACAACAAGATTTACCTATTCTTGTAGTTCCTAATGCGGGCATGCCGCATAATGAAGGTGGTAAAGCAGTTTATAAAATGGCACCAGATCAATTATCCAAGAAACTTGGAGAATTCATATCAAAGTACAAGAATATAAAGATCATTGGAGGCTGTTGTGGGACCACTCCAGAACATATTGCAGAATTACGTAAGATAATTGATAAACATTAAAATAAATAATCATATAATAATTCTATTTATTACAATAGGAAAATTATCATATATATATGGATTGAAAATTTTCCTGTTATTATAAAAGATGATAAATAAAAAAAAATTATAAAGGAAAGAATCAAACTATGGCAAAAATTCCAAGAATTAGTTCAGCATTAAGATCTGTTGATATCGAACAAAATCCTCCTCCCTTAATAATAGGAGAACGAGTCAACAGTCAAGGCTCAAGAAAAGCAAAGGAGATGGTTCTTAAAGATGATTTTGAGGGTCTTCTCAATCTAGCTAGAACTCAAGTGGAGGAAGGAGCCCATTGTTTGGATATATGTGTAGCAACTACAGAGAGATCGGATGAATTGGATTTCATGTGTAAACTAGTAAAACGGCTTTGTTTAGAAATAGAAGCTCCGCTAGTAATAGATTCAACAGATCCTAAAGTCATTGAATCTGCAATTAGACAAATTCCAGGAAAACCAATTATTAATTCTATCAACTTGGAAGGTGATGGAAGTCGATTTCATTCCTTAGCTCCTCTCATGGTCAAATATGGAGTTCCTGCTGTTGCAATGTGTATTGGACCCAACGGAATGGCTAAAACTCCAAAAGAAAAATTGGAAACTGCACAACTTTTATTTGAAACAGGTAAAAAATATGGACTACAGCCATGGCAATTTATCTTTGATGTTCTAACCTTTACTTTGGCTACAGGACAAGAAGAATTTCTAGATTCTGCAAAAAATACTTTAGAGGGAATTAAATTAGTAAAGGAAAATATTCCAGGATGCTTCACTACCTTGGGGTTAAGTAATGTTAGTTTTGGTCTTCCTATACGCGCAAGAAAAATAATCAATTCTGTATTTTTATATCATGCAATAAAATCTGGATTGGATTCTGTAATTATTAATCCAAAGGATATAATTGCCTATACTGATATTAGCCAAGAGGAAAGAAAACTTGCAGAAAATTTAATTTTTAACCTTCGAAATACCGCTTTATCCGAATTAATTTCTTATTATGAAAATGAAACAAATATCAATCAAATAACAAAACGATCTAATGGAGCCTCAAAACTTGATATTGATCCAAATTGGAAATTTGATAAAAAATGTTACTATAGAATAGTAAATAGACTTCGTGAAGGAATAGAATATGATGTTTTAGGTGCAATTTTAGATAATGTTAAAGATAAAAATACAACAACAACAACAACAACAAAAAAAGAAATTGAATTATCTTCTTCATCTAAGGAATCAAAATCATTAAGTGATATTCTTACTCTTTCATCTAAGGAAGAATTACATGAAGCTGCAGTAAAGACTTTGAATGAAACTCTACTTCCAGCAATGAAGGAAGTAGGTGATAAATTTGGTGCCGGTGAGATAATTCTTCCTTTTGTTCTAAAATCTGCAGAATGTATGAAGGCTGCTGTAGCTGAATTAGAAAAATATCTTATTAAACAAAAAGATGTTTCAAAAGGAAAAATTGTATTATGTACTGTATATGGTGATGTTCATGATATAGGAAAAAATCTGGTTAAAACAATTCTGACAAATAACGGCTATTCTGTTTATGATCTGGGTAAACAAGTACCTTTGCAAACAATTGTCAATAAAATTAGTGAAGTAAATGCTAATGCAGTAGGCTTATCTGCATTGCTTGTTTCTACATCAAAACAGATGCAGATATTTGTAGAATATGCTAAAATACATAATATACAAATTCCTATACTTTGTGGAGGAGCAGCTATAAATAGTAATTATATAAATAGAATAGCAAAGGACAAAGGGCTCTATGAATCAGGTGTTTTTTATTGCAAGACTGCTTTTGATGGTCTTAATGTAATGAATAAATTAATGTCTAATGAAAGGGATCAATATATTTCTAAATGGAAAGAAAAAGTAGAACTATGGAAAGAGTTCAAACCAACTTCAATGAATGTTTCACAAGTTCCCAAGCATAGTGGTATTAACCCCATGCTTTCTCCTCCAATTCCACCTCATACAAATCTTCAAATTCGATTGGGACCTAAAGACATAAATTTAGAAGAAGTATGGAATTTCCTGAATAAAAAATCGCTTTTTACTCTATCTTGGAGTTTTCGAGGAAAAGCTGCAACAGGATTATCAGAAGAGTCAGAAAAATTACTTATTGAATGGAAAAAAAGAGTCATTGATGGCAACCTTTTTTCACCAAAGGTAGTTTATGGATACTTTCACTGTCACAATCGAAATAATAAACTAGTCGTAGATTCTCCCAAAGGCAATGAAGTTATTTTTGATTTTCCGCGTTCTACAAAAGGAAGGAATTTGTGTTTGACTGATTATTTTGGAGAAAATGATATAGTTGCCTTTCAATCTGTTACAGTAGGCAATAAAGCATCTTATATAATTGAAAAATGGAATGAAGAAAACAAGTACACTGATGCATACTATCTTCATGGACTGGCTGTTGAAACTGCCGAAGCATTAGCTGATTGGGCAAACTCTTTAATTCGCAAGGAATTAAAGATTGATTCAAAAAGGGGATTACGATATAGCTGGGGATATCCAAGCTGTCCTGATATTAATCAACATAAATTAGTGTGGGAACTTTTAGATCCTACTAAATCAGATATGACATTAACAGAAGCAGGACAGATCATTCCCGATCATTCTACTGCTGCCATTTTCATTCATCATCCAGATGCAGAATATTTTACCCTCTAAAAAAAATCATTTTTTTATATTATAGATACTTGATTTTCTATGATACTAATTAATTTATTGATTAGAAGCAGTAGTCTTGTAATCGATAGATGTATAAAATAATTCATTAGAATAATAATAATAATTTCATGTCTATTTGTGATTTTGTCCTAGCATGTTCTATAGATGATTCTCCAGCATATTTCACATATGATAATGATGATACCATGATAATTATTCAATCAAAATCAAGTGCTCTTTCCAATCAATCTGATTTTTATTATATTGAATCTTATATAGAATTAATAATATCTCATGAATCACTTCATTTTGTTATAAAAAGGATAGAAAGTTCCATGGTATCGGAAAAGTTAGACGATCTTGAGGTAATAGTTCATAGAAATACAAAAAACTATCAAGTTACAATAAACAATCTGTTGTTTGCTTCTGATAATTCAGGTTTAGTATTAGAATAGTTTTACCGTTTTTCTATTTTACAACTATTCTTCATTTCATAAGCGAACCTATTTAATGTATTTAACAATAATTCTTTATTCTTTATTTCTTTAATTTTTTTAATAATTGCACTTCCTATAATTGCACCATCAGCTCCTGCATCAATCATGTATCTTACATGTTGGGGGTTGCTTATTCCAAATCCTACTGCCAAAGGAAGATTATCTGCAATGACTTTCTTTACTCTTTTTATTGATTCTATGGTGTACTCATCAAAGCCTTTTCTTTCTCCTGTTGTCCCATAAATTGATATAACATATAAAAAACCTGTACAAACCTTGCAAATTATCTTTAATCTTTTTTCTGAAGTATTGGGAGATACTAAAAAAATTGTTGATATTCCTGTCTTTTTTGCAGCATCTAAATATTCTTTCAGCTTCTTCTATTGGTATATCTGGAATTATCAAACCATCAATACCACTTTCTTTGGCTTTTTGCACAAATTGGATATATCCTTTTCTAAATAAAATATTTGAATATGTCATTATTATTAAAGGAATATCTGGAAAAGTTTTTCTTATTCTTGAAGCTAATTCTAAACACATATCTGGAGTAGTACCAGCTATAAGTGAATTCTGAATTGCATCTTGAATTGTTGGGCCATCCGCAATAGGATCTGAAAATGGTATTCCAATTTCTATAATATCAGCTCCTCCATTGATTAAAGAAGTAATAATATCTTCAGATGTCCTTATATCAGGATAACCTGCAACTACATAACAAATAAGAGCTTTCTGTTTCATACTCTTTAATTCTTTAAATTTTTTATCTATTCTATTATTCTCTCTTGATTGAGTGTAACTTTTACTCTCATACATATATTTAATCTCTAATTCCATTGATGTAGTTTTGTACCACTTCGACATCCTTATCGCCTCTACCTGATAACGTAATGACTATGCTTTCTGATTTTTTCATTTTTCTAGCAAGCTTCATTCCATAGCTTATTGCATGAGCTGACTCTAAGGCAGGAATTATTCCTTCTTTTTCTGAAAGAATCATGAATGCTTTAATTGCATCTTCATCTGTACAGGATTTGTAGTTGACTCTTTTTATCTCTTTCAAGAAAGAATGTTCAGGGCCTACCCCTGGATAGTCTAACCCAGCACTTACACTATGAGTTTCAATTATTTGACCATTTTCATCTTGTAAAAGATAAGTTTGCATTCCATGTAGAATTCCAATTGAACCAGCTGACAATGTTGCAGAATGCTTACCTGTTTTTAAACCAATCCCTTCTGCTTCTATACCATAAAGAGATACTTCCTGGTCACTTATAAATGGATAAAATGAACCAATTGCATTGCTACCACCTCCAACACATGCAACAATGGCGCTTGGTAAATTGCCATCTAAAATTTTTCTTATTTGCTGTTTTATTTCTCTACCAATTACACTTTGAAAATCCCTTACAATCATAGGATAAGGATGTGGGCCTACAACAGATCCAATTAGATAATATGTATTTTCTACATTTGTTATCCAGTCTCTTAAAGCCTCGTTAATTGCATCTTTAAGAGTCTTTGATCCTGATTGTACTGGATGTACCTTAGCTCCTAATAATTTCATTCTAAAGACATTGAGTTTCTGTCTTTCTGTATCTTTTAAGCCCATGTATATCTCACATTCAAGCCCAAGAACTGCTGATGCAAGAGCTGTACCAACTCCATGTTGACCCGCACCTGTTTCTGCAATTATTCTTTTTTTACCCATCCTTTTTGCTAACAAGCACTGTCCTATTGTATTGTTCGTTTTATGAGCTCCTCCATGAAGAAGGTCCTCTCTTTTTAAATAAATTTTAGCACCACCTGCATATTCTGTAAGGTTCTTTGCAAAATAAATTGGAGTAGGTCTACCTGCATAATTTTCCAAATAATAATTTAGCTCTTTTTTAAAATCAAGGTCATTTTTAAATTTTTGATATGACTGTTCTAAGTCTTCTATAGCTGGAATTAATGTTTCAGGAATGTACTTTCCTCCAAAATTACCAAATTTACCATTAAATGGAAAGTTATATCGCATAATCTGAATTCTATGTGAAATAAATCAAGCATGATATATGTAACTTGTGTTTAACGAAGAATATCTTCCATGAAAGAAAGAAGTAGAAGAAAACCATAGTCTTCTTCTTTATGAGTAACAAAGTGAGAGACAGGCCATGGCTGATGAGTAATTACTTCTGGTTTAATTATATATTTAACATATTATTTAGCAATTTGAGATAAATTATCTTATAATAATAATAGCCATAGCCCTCTATTGGAGGAGCAACCACGAATATACTATGTAGAAGGCTATATGCTTGTCTTCAAATCCATAGCACAAGTCAGTCGTAGGAATAGGTAGGTAATGAAAACTATTAATTATTTTATTTATTATTTGATTAACTTTGTTAATTAACAAAATAATATTCAATCTAAAATTGTCATAGTCTGAACTGGTAGTAGTAGAGATGAACAGTATTGGTTGGAAGATAATTGGTCGTAGTCCAGACTATGACTCTTGACTTGTTGTTTGACATTGGTTAGGTGATTGATTTGCCTACCTATCTATCATAATGCCTATCCATTATACAATGGACTTTTTCAAGTGAGTACATATCACTTTTACAAATGATATTTATTAATTATTCGCCATTTCTCATTCTCTATTACTAGAAGAAGAAAATAAAATTTAGGTAATACCTAAAGATCTGAAACAGTTTTTACAAGCATTTTTGACATAATTGGATACAAATCCATATGTCGGTTATTAAATCTGAATTCAATCTCCTTTAGATATAAATGAAAATATTGTCTAGGTACACCTCGATAAATATACAGCCATGTCTTGGCATAACTCCAGAATCCTTCTATTCCATTAATATGAGTATCTTCTCTTACATATTCCTTGTTACCATGAGAAATCGAGTTATGTTTTCCAATTAAACTCAATGTTGCATAAGCAGTATGATCATCTGTATAATATAGTGATCCTTTTCTTGTGTGCTGTTGTATCAGAGGAATCAATGTTTCATGTTTTCTGTCAGACACTGGAAATGTAATAACAATTCCATTCCTTTTGTAGATACCGAAAACTAGATTTTTGTGCTCAATAGAACCCCATCCACGCTTCCCTCCTTTATGATGACCTCCAAATAATGCCTCATCAATTTCTATTTCTCCAGATAGTTTCAGATTCTGTATTTCCAGTATAAGCGAATCATAGATTGCTTGCCTGAATATTCTAAATGTACGTTCAATTGTTGCTAAATTAATAGATATATACCATCGTATTCTGTAAGCAGGAACACCAAGTACAAATAGATATAACAAATGAGATATAATATCAAACGAGATTTTTAACCTTGCCAAATAGGTACATGTGAAATCACTAAAAACATACCTACACCGTTTACATGAATATCTCCTCCTTCTTTTCTCACATGATGATAAATGATTTATGTACCTGTAGTTACATCTAGGACATTTTCTTTTTCCACTCCATCTACCCTGCTGAAAATATAACCTACTTTTCTGACTGTTTGTAGCCAATTCTAATGGATTGATCTCACGCACAAACCACGCATAAGATAACAATCATTATTATGTACTTTTTGTTTCAAATGTTTAGGTATTACCTAAATTTATTAGAAAATAAATCTTGATTTAGAATTGTGAAAACGATTTACTGTTGCTATCATTTTTAGTATTATTTGATGTGACAACAAATGTTTATGGACAAACAACAGCAATAATAATAATAATAGGTAGATGGGTACCATATAGTGGCTACGATATATTAACACCCACCCGACCTATGCAACAAAAGGAAAGACTTTGTCTGAATATTGTTGTCAAACATATACCGAGGTTTGTATGTATATATGTAGTAGCAATTAATAGTAAAAGCAGGTAGAATAAAAGATTATTGATTTTAGTCGGGAAGGAAAAAGAGAAAAAGAACAAAAAGAATTGCACTCAATAATGACAGAAGTACAATAATATTTCTCTTCATCGTATTATTATTATAAAATTTAATCTTATAAACATTTATGAGATTTTTTTATTTATTATTCCTGACTTGTTGCTGTTTGTTTTTATTCTTATTCTTATTCTTCAGTTATACTATAACTAACTAATTGCTTATCTTTCTCTAAATGAGATCTTAGATTGGAATCTATCTGTATCTTCAGGAATTTTTATTTTTCTCCCCTGTATTTCTATACTTTTCAGACGCCAAAAAAAAGTAAAAATTATTAAATAAAAAAGTCAAATCGATTTACAAATAAGTCTTAAAATATAATATGAAAGCATATTAGAATATAATGAAATGTTCCTTTTGTGGACATAATTTACTATATATTGATAAAGTAGAACGTAATACAGGTCAACAAATGATACTCTACAAATGCAATGATTGTAATATCAAATATAAAGAATTTACATTACACAGAAAAAGATTTACTACTATATGAAAAAATATATTTTGTAAAAATCTTTTATAATCACACTATTTGAATAAAAAAAGTAAAAGATAAAGATATTTTAATACAATGATATTAAAAATAAAAATGAATTTAAAGTATTATTTTTCTTTAGCTAGATTCTATATTCATTTTATCTGCTAATTCTTCTAATTGTTTCATTGGTATATATAGTGAAAGTACACCTACGTCTAAACACTAAAGTACACGTCGACCTTCTTCGGAGAATCCATGTTCTGCTGGATCTTGGTTGGAAACCAAATCCCTACAATCCTCCTTTATAAAAGAGTCAACTACAGGCGATTTACACCAATTGTTCCAATATTTTGCACCTTGGGTAGTGTGATTGGCCAAGGCTAAGTTGATAGGATTGCAACAAATGCTAATAATATTAATAAAGATGAGAGCATTGCAACTGTTATAACATTTTTATGCGATGTTACCACAATCTTCGATTTTTTTTAGTTGTGGTTAAAGTTATTGTACTCCGGAACAAATTAACCATTATAGTGATTATTTTAGTAATATTATAATTGACTAGATTAGATAACTAACTTCAGAAAATCAAGAACTATAGAATTTACAGAGTAATAAATTGGATGCTAAAAGAATGGCAAAACTCCTCTAACACCCACCCAATATTATTTTGCTCACAGAAATAAGAATTTCTGTATTTATTAATACATTTTATAAGATATAAAATTGTTCATTCTAGAGTTCTAATTAATAATAATAAAAATAATTAATAATAATTCTTAATCTTCTGGATGTGATTTATTAAAACTAATAATTGCTTTTGTTGTCTCATTAAATATTATTTGTGCAACGTAATCATCTATTCCCAATTTTTCTGCAATTTGTGAGGGACCATATTCTAATATCGTTTCAATTGTAAAACCATTGATCTGTAATACTTCAACTAAGCATTTTAGAATATCTAGATATTCTAATCTTTCGTCTTTCCATGTTGCTATTTTTAATGATTGTGATGATAATGGTATGATAGAGATAATTGAGGATGAAAATCTCTTATTATTGATATCGGATAATAATTTTCATTAGCATTATGACTAAACCCCTCCATGATCGTAATAATAAATAGACTACATACTATATATAGAATTGATCATTTATTCTTGACTTATTTCTTCAGTATAATAATTTTAAATCTTGGTCATGCCACAGATAACCTAGATGATTTATAATTCAATTTTGAAGAATATATCAGAAGTGATAGAGGCTGAACAGGGTCTTCAAGAACTTCAATTGTTTCGACATCATTGGCCAATCAAATCTTGGGACACATATAAAATGATCAAAATAATCAGCGATGCAAAAAGAGAATCTTTTGTATTTCTCTTGATTTTTTCAAATAATCATTTGATTTATTTATGAATTCTCCATTGACTTTTGAATAAGTTATATTTCAATTCGATATTTCTTTACTGTTATAAATGGAATATGAATAAATATAATTCTTTTATTTTACAAAAAAAAATTTTAATTACAAGACTAATATAGTTATTTTAATGAGAATCTATTAAATGGTATTAACTAATTCTTTTACCTTATGAGAAATGTGTTCATTCTTTTCCATTATACTAGTTCCAATCAAAAATGCATCAGCTCCTGCATTTCTTAATTGTTTTATTTGATTAGAATTATTTATTCCACTTTCACTAACAATTACATTTTTTCCCTTATCAAATTTTTTTAATAATTTTTCTGTTATTTGTAAATCAATCTGAAGATCATTGAGATTACGATTATTAATTCCTATTAGATCATGTTTTTTCAAATTATATTTTAAAATTTCCTTAAATTCATTTTCATGATGAACTTCGTATAAAATATTCAATCCTTTTTTGTGTGCATATTCAGTAAATTTATCTAGATCACCTTCAGCAAGATTTTTGTCAAAAATATTCATAATTAATAAAATATAATCTGCTCCGATATTTTTAGCACAGTCTAATTGTATTTCACTTATAATAATATCTTTCATTAACATTGGAATAGGTGTATGCTGTCTAATTGTGACAAAATTGTTTATAGATCCATTAAATAAATACTTCTGTGTTAAAACTGAAAGACCAGCAGCTCCACCTTTTATCATTTCTCTTGATATGTTTAACAAATCTGTATCATTATTTCTATTCATGATTACTCCTCTTGATGGTGAAGAAAATTTTATTTCAGTGATGATTGGTATTAGGCTTTTTGCCTTGAAATCTAAAATCCTTTTTTTTAAACTAAGAGCATCATGAGAAAAATCAATATTGCTTACATTATATATCCCTTCATCGATACTCTTAAACGAATTTTCAACTAATTTTTTTATCATATTTCTACTATTGGAAGAAAAAAATTTACTCGTTTGATTTACACCTATATATAACAATCTATAATTTACTATTATATCTATTATGTCAATTTATTAAATAAATCTTTTAAAAAAAGTAAAAATTTATTGCATCGAATACTTTTATAAAATCTATGACTAAGGTAATAAATAAACAAGTAGAAGATCTTATCGCGGAATTTACCGAAGTTAGGAAACTGACAGATGATCTATTCAAAACTCTTAGTATTGAAGATGCTGTAATTCAATCTGATACTTTTGGCAGTCCTCCAAACTGGCACATAGCACATGTAACTTGGTTCTTTCACAAAATATTATTAAAATATGGTGAAAAACTAAATCTCAAAAATTAACTTAGATTATCTAAATTCATATTATCAAAAATTTGAAAAAATTCTTCCTAAAAATCAAAGAGGGCAATTTCCGAGGCCTACTGTTTCACAAAGCCTTCAATATCGCAAATATTTAAATGAAAAAGTATTATTATTTTTAGAAAAAATTGAATTATCTAATTCTTTAACTAAAGAAATCCAATACGATTTAAAACTTGCCAATCAACATGAAATGCAACATCAAGAACTGATGATATATGATTTTCAAAATTATTTTGAAAGATTTCCAGATTCTGCTGATAATTATAGACCTTTTAAAATAAATAATAATATTGAAAAAAAATTACATAATACTCAAAATAAAGGTATGGTAACAATTCCAGGTGGAATTTTTGATATCGGATTTAATGGAGATAGATTTTCATATGATAATGAATTACCAGAACATAAAGTATATCTTTATGCCTATGAAATTGACTCAACTCTTGTATCTAATGGTGATTTTATGAAATTTATAGAAGAAGGAGGTTATGAAAAATACAAATACTGGCTTTCAGATGGATGGGATCTTGTTCAAGAATTCAAATGGTCTGCTCCACTTTATTGGTTTAAAAAAGGAGATGTTTGGATGAAAAAAGATTTCTTCGGTATGTCTGCTATTGATTTAGATGAACCAGTAATGAATATTAGCTACTACGAAGCTGATGCATATGCAAATTGGGCAAAGAAAAGATTACCAACAGAAGCAGAATGGGAAAAAGCAGCTAGTTGGAATGATGATCTAAAAAGGAAAACAAAATATCCATGGGGAGATCAAATTCCCACTCCAGAACATGCAAACTTGTTAGAATCTTTTCTTTGGAGGCCATCTAAATGTGGTTCATATGAAAAAGGCAAGAGTTTCTATGGATGCTATCAAATGATCGGTGATGTTTGGGAATGGACAAGTTCTGAATATTCTTTGTATCCAGGTTTTAAATCTAAATTCCCTGAATATACTGATAAATGGGCAATAAATCAAAAAGTTTTACGTGGTGGATCATTTGCTACACCAATACGACAAATTAGAAATAGTTATAGAAACTACTTTAAACCACAAGAACGAATTCCATTTGTAGGATTTCGATGTGCTAAATAAGATAATTTTAAAATGGTGTTAATAATGCTATATTAAACCATTCATTTTTATCCAAAAAATTTCTTTCTACTTTAAAGTTACTTCTATTTGCTAATTCTTCTATTGATTTTAGAGTATATTTGTAAGAGTATTCTGTAAGTATTGTTTCTCCTTTTTTAAATACAAAAACCTGGTTTAATTTATTTATCTTAACTTTTTGTTTAATTTTTGAAATTAAATGCATTTCAATTCTATTTTTAAGTTGATTATAGTAGGCTAGATGTTCAAAATTTTCTAAATTAAATTCTCCATCTAATTCTTTATTTATTCTCTCCAAAATATTTAAATTAAATTTAGCAGTAATTCCCTCTACATCATTATATGCAGCCTCGAGAATATTTTTTTTCTTTTGTAAATCAAATCCTATTAATAATGAATCTTCTTTATTGACCTTTTCTCTTATATTTCTTAAAAATATTATTGCATCTTTTGGTTCAAAATTTCCTAAACTTGATCCTAAAAATAATATTAATTTATTATTAGGAATGTTGTTTTGAGAATTAAGAAATTTTGTTACTATTTCTAACCCGTCAAAATAATCAGATGGTATAGGTTGAATAATAATTTTTGGTAAATCACTCTGCAGTTTCAAAGAACTTTTATATAGGAATTCCTGAGAAATGTCAATGGGGAAGTAATGGAGATTTCCATTTTGTTTTTCTAAAAAGTAATTTAACAAAATTTTTGTCTTCTTTGAACTTCCACTTCCTAATTCTACAATGCAAACTTCTTTGTTATCATATAATTTTAATAACAACTTAATATTTTCTATTATAATTTTATATTCTGTTACGGTTAAATAATATTCAGGCTGTACACAAATTTGCTCAAAAAGTTCAGAGCCTTTCTGATCATAAAATAATGTTGGATTTAGTTTCTTTCTTTTTTTACCCAGTCCATTCATTACTTCTTTAGCAAAATCTTCCAATATTGTAGATTTATTATTTTTATTGTGTGACAATATTAATTATATATAAAAATATTATAAACTATATAATTAAATATGATAATTCTAATATTCAAGTATAATAGTTATTTTATTGGAGGAGTCGCGAAGCCTGGTCAAACGCGCAGGACTCAAGATAACAGTAGAAATTAATGATAAATCCCGTCCCTCAGGGGTTCGTGGGTTCAAATCCCACCTCCTCCATTGAATCCTCGGTTCGTTGTCCTAAAACCGAAATACTTAATCTTGGCAAACAACATCAAGCAAGTGATTCTAAAACGAAATGAGGGTTCTCTAACAGAAAAGTCAAGTTATAACGCTGGATTCAGAGAATGCATATAGATCTAAAAGATAATGAAGCTGACAAACAGGATATCTTAAAATTTGTTGTTCATATTCAGAATTAACTACAGATATTCTTGAAAACAGAATAATAAAATATACACTTTATTATCTGTCTCATAAGGTTATTTTCTAGACGATAAAATAGATTCAAAATTATTAAACTATTACAATAGACTAGACCAAATTAATCTAATTCCATCAATCTCATCATCAGAATTATTTAAAACAATAGAATACACTCCTTTAAACGAACATTACAGACCAATTCTTGCTCTTTGTGAACTGTTGTTAAGAGACTCATCACTAGACGAAGAAACATTAGGAAAAAAGACAGCAATATCATTTCTTGTTGACATGAATGCATTATTTGAAAAATTCGTTGTACGGCTGTTTCAAGAGAGAATAAAAACTGAAAAATTAATCGTAGAATAACAGAAAGTCAGATATGCAGACATAATTAGCAACGAATTGCAGTTAAAACTAGATATTCTCATAAGTTATAACAAAAGACCAATCCTGATTTTAGATACAAAATACAAGGAATTTGAGGGCGGCCCAGAAATCTCTCATTTCGCGCAGCTTACATTATATTCAAACAGTAAAGAATTGTTGTTTAATCTATACAGGAAAGCCAAAAGCAGAAACTCACTCTTATTTTTTACATCAAGGTATTAAATTGTACATAATTTCTTTTGATTTACAGGCTTCTAATAGAAATGAATTTGAAAACAAATGTAATAACTTTATTAATTCTGTAAATTTACTTCTTCAACTCATGATAGAAGAGATAAAAGAAGAAAGTTAATCCTTTTTGAAAAGACAATTTTACTTTTTTCTTTATTTTTTCAGAAAAAGAAATAATATGCATATACTTTATCTTCAAATAAACAATGGATTGACTTCCTCTAAAACCAATTACATTTTATGGTGGAATACGTGAAATTGGTGAATGTAAATTTCTAATTGAAGATATAAAAACTAAAGTCTTCATTGATTTTGGACAGCACATCGGTAAATTTATTTGAAATTAAGTATTTTATTGAAATTTAATAATATAATATAAAATTCCATTTTTATTCAATGTAACTATATAATAAATTATTATACATCCTATTATAGTTTAGATTCCATTTGGTAGATGTTCATCATTGTACTTTGTTCAATAAGAAAAATCATAATTATTTCATCTCATTATTTATTTTCTCAAATAATTTGTATGATTGTGTTCCTTGAAGTGCCATGGGTGTTGTACCGTTGTAAAATAAAAGAAAATGTTGGTGGATTAGTTAATCTGATGCTCTTCGTAAGATAATCGTTTTTCTTCAACTAAATATTGCATTTATCTTAGTTTATCTAGTTTTTCCGCTGCAAGTTTAAACGATGGATCTATTGATAAAGCTTGCTCATAATTGGATATAGCTTCTGTAATTCTGTCCAGTCTTTCAAGAGATAAGCCTTTACCATAATATGCAATGGCAAAGGATGGATCCAACTCTAATGTTTTGTCATAACTCTATAGATTCTGTATATCTTCCAAGGATATAGAGGATAAGTCCTTTATTAGAATATACATCGGCAAAGGATGGATCTATCTCTATTGCCCTATCAAAACTCTCTATAGCTTCTACATATCTTCCAAGGCTATCGAGTGCCTTTCCTTTACCATAATATGCATAGGCAAAGGATGGATCTATTCTATTGCCCTATCAAAACTCTCTATAGATTCTGCATATCTTCCAAGGCTATAGAGAGTAAGCCCTTTATTAGAATATGCATTGACAAGCTCTGGATTTATCTCTAAGACAAGCTCTGGATTTATCTCTAATGCTTTGTCATAACTCTCTATAGCTTCTGTATATCTTCCAAGGCTATTGAGAGCAGCTCCTTTACCATAATATGCAATTGCATCAGATGGATCCAACTCTAATGCTTTGTCATAACTCTCTATATCTTCTGTATATCTTCCAAGGATATAGAAAGTCCTTTATTGTAATATGCAAAGGGATCAGATGGATCCAACTCTAATGCTTTGTCATAACTCTCTATAGCTTCTGTATATCTTCCAAGGCTATTGAGAATATTTCCTTTATTATAATATGCATTGGCATCAGATGGATTTATCTCTATTGCCCTATCATAACTCTCTATAGATTCTGCATATCTTCCAAGGCTATTGAGAGCATTTCCTTTATTATTATATGCAAATGCAAGATTTGGATCTATCTCTATTGCCCTATCTAAATTCTCTATAGCTTGCTCATAATTTCCCCTTTGAAATTGCTCATTTCCTTCATTAAAATATTCTTCTGCTGTTTCTATTGTTGGTGTTGGTGTTGATTGCCTTTCCTGACACTTGTTGGTAGTCTGGTTTATGAAAAAGCCTTCAGGACATGGGCCTTGCTGTAGCTCTGTTTTTGTTTCTGTTTCTGTTATAGAGCTTATTTGTATAATAGATGAATCATCATACTCTAATTCTTTAGAGATAGCAAATGCATTTGTATTATTACCTGATGTCTGAAAAAATGATTGCAAAGAATAAAGTAAAATAACAAGAATCATTATTACAATGAACAGTAGTAGTCCATTCATTTTGTTGCTAAAAAAATATATTTTATACTATTTATAGTATGTCACTTGTTTTTTGATAATGCAGAAAAATTATTAATAGAAAATGCATATGGTGCTAAAATAATGCCTTGAAAATGACAGACCTTTTTTAGATAATAAATATTCAAATTAAGTTTCCAATAATAAAAGCTAAATACAAGGTAGTAGCATCAGAACCCTACTATATACAGAATTCACTTCGACGAAAGCATTACTATACTCTAAACTATCTTAATACCATTATGATAATATTAGATTGAATTATTAAATAATATGTAAATGTTATGCTGTTAAGGGGGTTGTTGCCTAATTCAATATAACATATTGTGTAATCTTTATTTCTAGTCTTTTTGCGCATTGCAATCTGTTTAGAACACCCATGTTCCATCCTATACCCATTATCAATCCAAATCTTTTCTGGTTATTCTTTAATCTGAATCTGCAATATAGCTGATGATGATGTGCTGTTTCCTCAGCTCCAAATATTCCTTCTATTAATCCTCTGTAATGATATAGTGATATGTTGAATATCTCTGAAGCCTTTTTCCTGTACTTCCTGTTCTTACCTTTGTTCCTGGCGTTTATCCTCTGCTTGATATTTGGAAACATATTCATCATAAAGATTGACTTGTAGTTCTTTTCACCATCGTATCCACTGTCAGCATTGAATATTGAATCTGCAAGATTAATTCCATATTTCTTCAGTCTGTTTAACATTGTTCTGAGTACTGGAGAGTCATGTGTATTCTTGTTTGTTGTTCTTACATTCAGTATCACAAGATGGTTCAGTACAGCTATTACATGCCATTTCAGATACTGTTTTACTCTTATTAGTTCAAATTTCTTCTTTCTCTTGATTGATCGTACTTCATAATCGTATCTGTCTGTTTCTATACCAGTACCTATCTGAAGCCAGTAGTAATCCTTCTTCTTTCTTCCATCCTGCTGATTCTTGCAGACACAAATAGGCTGACCTGGTTAGAATATCTTCAAGGTACTTTAACGGTATCTTTTTGAATGTACGTGCTATCCAAGTATGGTCTGGATATGGTTCATCGTTATTCCATGGCAAATTCAATGATGGTACCGCATTCTGCATATCACGATGTCAAACCAAATATAACCATCAAAATAAAGATACACACAAGTTTCTCCCATGAGTATACTGGTTTTCTTCCTCTTCTGTTGCTACTTCTGCTGACATTCTTTGAACATGGAAGAGGAGGAGGATTTTCCTTGACCAGATAAACTATATTTCCAATAACCGTCGTATCACGTTCTACGGTATGCGCTAGATGGTAATACAACCAGTAACCATCTTTTCTCTTGTGTTTGATACTCACAAGGGAACATACTCTTTCTAAGCTAAAACAAAAATCATGAAATTCTATTTACCGATTGTTAAACTGAATTAGGCAACAACCCCGCTGTTAAGAATCCATGTCTAATAATACTAAAGAAAATTCAATAAGTAAATTTCCTCTTTTAGCTTCAAATATGTAGAATCTGGATGATTAGCAACAAAAGATTATTTAGTTATTTCTTTTGATTCAGATTCTAATAATCTTAAAGTATCAACAGATATTAGTGGTGCCAATTTAACCCAAAAACCTTTAGAAAATTTAAAAAAAATGATCTAATAGATACAATTAAAAAAAATAATTTTTTTAATACAGATGCTATTTACGTTACGGAAAAGGAAGATGAAGATAATACTGCAATTTCATCTTCTCTTACAGTTATAATAGATAGTGACATACATACTGCTTTGTGGACCACTAAGTCTAAGGATATCTCTCAAGGATTAATTGAAATTACAAATGAAATAAAAAATATCGCACATGGAAAAAAGATGCGAAATTTTTACCATGACTGTCTAGGTGATTGATAATAAAGTAATAAAATATATGTGTACAGTACAAAAAAGTATTGATTTTCTCGATATTTTTTTAAATAAGATAAAAAAATAATGATCTTTATCATTCCTATCAAATGAATACGATATTCTTGTATACTAATTTTTAAAAGGAAGTTAAGATTGACAACAATAAATGCTTTAATAAAATAAAAAATTTATTTTAATAGTTAAGTGACAAACTTGCATTTTATGCAATTATTCTTTTTTTAAGATTGATACTTTATTATTTATATCATCTGGAGTAACAGGAGGCATAACTTCTAATTTTTGTGATTCATATGTTCAGACAATAGGTTCTTTACAAGATGGACATAGTTGATAATATACATATACAGAGTTTTGTCTATTGTTGAATCCTAAAAAGTGAAAGCCCATTTGTGGATGAAAATGATTATTACATGATAAGCATTTCATATCAAAGAAAAGTATTCTAGTATTTATATTTGTTAGATAATATTAAATGTAATTCTGAAATAGACTGAAGATTCTTTTTCAAAATAATTTGACAACCTAACAGACTCGTATTTTGTTTGCTAAATAAAGGCATAACTTCATTTCAATTTAAATTCAAAAGGAATCAATGTCATAGTAGATTGTATTTTACTAATATTTCTAATTCTTTTTTGAATTATATATTCTAATTGTTTTAAAGTATCAAATATTATTTCAACTATAATATCATATACTCCATAAACAATGTTACAAGTTAATACATTATCTATTGATTTAATACTTTTAGCAACAAGAGCTTCATAACCCGATTCACAATTAATTAAAACATATGCTTTGGGCATACAACAATATATAATAGGAGAATCTAACTAGAAAAACTTTATTAAATCATAAATAATCGATCATTGTCATTGATCCCTTCTATTTCTAGTGGAAAAACATTCTAAATATATTTTCCTATTATTTTACCTAATCAATTTTTGAAAAAACAACTTAATTCTAAAATATAAATAAATACATTGCAAATGTTAAAGTAAATTTGATTTTACTTCCAAAAGTTTATTTCTCCATTGTATGATATAGCGATTTATGAATCAGAAAGAGTCGAATTCGAACCCAGAATACTAATCCTACCTCCTATATTGAATCCTTTTTTCATAGTCTTAAATTGAAATAATTAATCTACGGAAACAAGTATTACCAACAAAATAGTAACAATAAACCTAACCTACTTCTTTAAATCATTTTTTAAAACAATGCGATAACGTGCTTTGCCTGCTTTGAGATGATCTATAGCTTCATTAACCTGCGATAGCTGAAATTCTTCTATGACTGGTGCAATGGAATGGCGATTGCAAAAATCAAGCATCATGGCAATTGTTGCAGGACTCCCTATGGGGGAGCCACTAATCGATTTTTCACCAGCAATTAATGAAAATACATCTACCTTCACTGATGGTGCTGCTCCTACAATATGTAGCTTACCTCCTGGTCGAAGTGTATTAACATAGGCATTCCAATTGAGGTCAACATTTGAAGTAACTAGTACCATATCAAACTTATTTGCTGATGATTCTAAAGTATTAGGATCATTAGAATTCAAGAAATTATGAGCACCAAATTGCCGTATTTCTTTCTCTTTATTTGGATTGGTTGAAAAGGCTGTAACTTCGCAACCCCATGCATTAAGAAATTTAAGAGCAATATGTCCCAAACCTCCGATCCCAACTACCGCTACATGATCTGTAGGTTTTATATTATTCTGAATGATGGGATTGAAAACTGTAATTCCTCCACAAAATAAAGGACCAGCTGTTTTAATATCGATATTTTCAGGTAATGGAAAAGCCCAGGCAGCTTGGCATCGTACTTTGTTAGCATAACCTCCATGCCTACCAACAATTACGTCCTCACCCTTTGCACAACGATTATGATGACCGCTCATACATTGGTCACAAATTAAGCAAGAACGAGCTCGCCAACCTATGCCTACATATTGTCCAATTTTGAAATGTTCTACCATATTTCCCATTGCTGATATCTTGCCAATAATTTCGTGACCAGGAACAAATGGATATTGTGTTAATCCCCAATCATTGTTAAGCATACTCAAATCACTATGACATATCCCACAATATTCAATATCAATCTCTACTTCATCAGATTTCAAAGAATCTACATTGTAATCGAACGGTTCTAGTTTACCACCTGCTTGATGAGCTGCATAAGCCTGAATTTTCATAGTAATATCTTACTTTTACATGCTTAAATATTTTGAAGAATAAAAAAATTGAACAAGTTATAGTTTTACTACTTTCTTCATATCCCTTTCTATTAATATAAATTTCAATTTAAATAATGCAATATATCTGGTATATATGATAGTATAATCACGCATACGCATAGGTAATTAATAAGGTTTTATTATCATAAAAAAAAGGGGGCTTTTTTCTTCCACAATAAGATTCATTCCTTTGTATAGTATTAGAAAATTATATTAATATGAAAAAAAAAAGATTTTTATTTATCATCTAAAAGTCTATGGAATTATAAATTAAAACTATAAAAGATTTAATTAATACATTACATTAGTTATAGGAAGATAGATAGAATGAGTTTATCCTCATTACCAATTTTGAATATATTTCTTTTTTTGACCATTATTTCTATTTCTTCAATTACTATATGCAATGAAATTGTTTTAGGACAAACTTTAAACCAAACAGATTTTGATAGATAATTGAAAATGCAAGAACAAGAATTAGACCAGCAATTAAATGAAACTGCCGAATCTTTTAACGAGACAAAACAGCTAGAAGGATTAGAATAATATTATTTGATATAGAAACAGATAGATTCAAAGTTTTTTAGCAAAATCAATCAATCAATCAATTTTTAAAATAACCAGATTTTCTATATTTATTAAATATCATAAATTTTATAGATTTGAGAATACATTTTGAGTGATAATGATGATATGATTTCTAAAATATTCTATAAATACGTCTATTATTCGGTATCTGCAATATGATTTTATTTAATAAGGTTTTAAAATTTTTATTATTATTTGTTATTGCATATAATTGGGTATAATAATTTTAAATTGTTCTCTCGTACGATATTGTTTTTAGTAGAAATTATTTTAATACAAACGATTGCAATGTAAACATCTTAAATAATTATTCAATTCTATTATATATATAGTAAAATTGAGTTGCAAAGGCTATTGTAGTAGATTTGGTAGTAAAAAGGGAGGAAAATACTCTTTATATGCTCAAAATTTTAAACGATGTACTGAATGTGCTATTTATATAAAATATGATGGCAATAGATGTCCGTGTTGCAAATATCCTCTAAGAAACAAAAGAAGATCTACAAGCAAACTTTCATTAGATTAATTATTCAATTTTAAAACCCATATCAATAAATATAATAATTAAAATAAGATTTTAATATTGAATTGTATTTGATTTTAACAATATTAGAGTTTTTTATTTTATTAGTGGTATCTTTCATGGGAATTAATTATGACTATATCATCTACTGTAGTTAATTATTTGAGATTAGTACGTATAGCTAATGTTTTTACTACTGTTTCAAATATCATTTTAGGTTATTTTTTCTTTACCAACATAAATAATCTTGATTATTTCATTATAGTCAAATTAATTTCGATATCTGCCTTACTATATATTGGTGGAGTGGTATTAAACGATTATTTTGATATAAAAATAGATAAAAAAGAAAGACCCTGGCGTCCTTTATCCTCTAATAAAATAACTAAAAAAAATGCTTTGGTAATAATAACATTTTCATTTTCATATTCTTTAATTTTTTCATTTATTATGGGATCAAATACTTTTATAATCACTTTAATTATAATAACTTTAATTTTTCTATATAACAAATTTTTAAAAAATACGATTTATGGTCCTATAAATATGGGAGTTATAAGAAGCTTGAATATAGTTTTAGGTGCAAGTCAATCGATATTTCTTTTAGAGGACTCAATATTATTATTTGATGTACGATTTTTAATTCCAGTTTTTTCTGAATTTTTTTATGTTTTTGCCATTACCATTTTAAGTAAGAATGAAACTAAAGAATTTTTCTTCAATCTTTACAATATTTTTCCATTTGTTATTATATATCTAATTATATTTTTTGTATTCTTCTTCATACTTCTTAATATTTTTAATTACTTATCCTTAATTCCTTTGTTAATATTTTTATCTATAATCTCTTATTCTCAAATAACTTTATTAAAAAAAATCATAACTATTCAACAATCCATATCTTATTTAATAATGATGATAGTTATCCTCGATTCAGTTTTTATAACAGATATTGTAGGAATTTATTATAGCCTTACTTTATCATTCTTATTAATAATTCCTATTCTTTTTTTATCTAGAAAGATCTATATGACTTGATTAACTTTTAATCTAAATTTAGAGACACTAAAAATCTTACTACTATTAATTTAACATATTATTTAAATTACTCACTGTTTTTAATTATAGTTGTTATGATTCAGCATGTTATTGTTATTGATGTCGTAGGTTTGGAAGAAAAACATCTTAATTCTGGATTACTACCAACTATTTCTGCATTAGCTGAAAATGGTGAATCTTCTAAAATGAAGCCTGTTTTTCCAGCAGTTACATGTCCTGTCCAAACAAGCTTCTTATCTGGAGAATATCCAAATCGACATGGTATAATATCCAATGGCTTTATGGATTGTAGCAGTTATAATGTATTATTTTGGGAACAATATAATAGTTTAGTCCAAGTTCCAAGAATTTGGGATTTCATAAAAAATAAGAAGAAGAATATTGATTTCAAAACAGCTGTTCTTTTTTGGCAAAATATTTTATACGCAAATTCAGATATAATTATAACTCCAAAACCTATTCATTTGGAAAATGAAATGAAAATGTGGTGTTATTCCAAGCCAGTATATTATTACGAGACAATAAAAGAACAAATTGGAGAATTTGACCTTTCTTCCTATTGGGGACCATTTGCCTCCAAATTATCTAGTGAATGGATTACTAAAGCATCTCAATATACAATAGAAAATAATAAACCCAATTTTATGTTTACCTATATTCCTCATATTGATTACTCCGCTCAACGTTTTGGAAAAGATAGTAATGAGGTTTCTAAAGATTTGATTTTTGCAGACAGTCTTGTTGAAAAAATCATAGATTCAACAAAAAAGAGCAAAATTTACGAGAATACTCAATTTATAATATTTTCAGAATATTCTTTTAATGATGTTAATGGTGCAATTCCAATAAATATCATCTTGAGAAATAATGGTCTCTTGAATGTAAGAAAAATTGGAGACAAAGAATATGTAGATTTTGAATTTAGTCAAGCATTTGCAGTAGTTGATCATCAAATAGCAAATATCTATATCAAATCATTAAGCGATATAAAAAAAATTGTGAATATTCTCAAAAATATTACAGATATAGATATTATAATAACAGAAAAGGAAAAGCAATTTTTTAATATTGATCATGAACGGGCTGGTGATATTATAGTTGTTGCTAATCATGACAAATGGTTTAGCTATTACTGGTGGTATGATGAGAATATGGCTCCTTCTTTTACTAAAACAGTAGATATTCACCGAAAACCTGGATATGATCCTCTGGAATTATTTTTCGATTCTAAAAAAAGATCCATTCCTTATGATACAAGCTTGATAAAAGGATCTCATGGACGACCAGTTAATATGTCAACACAAGAAGGTTATTCACTTTATGTATCTAATATTCGATCTAATTTGCAAAAAGACAAATCAAATTCATTTGATGTTGTGCAAATAGGAAAATACCTTATAAATTTGCTTTAGATATATTATAAAGTGATCTATTTGGTGAATTTTTCAATAACTCTTAATTCATTCTTAAGGTTAGGATCATTAGAACATATAATTAAAATTTTGGCAGAATTTGGTTTACATTATATAGAAATTCCTGGTGATCCTTCAAATTCTTCTTCTAAAACTAATTTAGAAATTTTTAATACATATAATTTATCTGTTTTAGGAGTATCTGGTCTATGGACAGTATCAAAAGGAATGCCTCCAATCCTTCTTACAAAAGATCAACAAATTCTTTCATATTCAAAAAATTATATTAAAGAATGTGTTAAAATGTGCAATTATTTTGGAGGATTCTATTCTTAATGTTTGTCTGTTATCAGATTATGATTTAAAAATAGATCGTAATCATGAAGTAATTTCCAATAAAGATAAAAAAAAAATACTCAAAGGATTATTACCTATCTTATCAGAACTTACATATTTTTCAAAGGATTTTGGAGTATATCTTTTATTAGAACCATTAAATAGATATTCTACTCCTTTTTGTTCTAATGCTGCAGATGCATTGTTTGTTTCTTCAAATATAAATGATGATCATTTTGCCATTCTTTTGGATACTTATCATATGAATATAGAAGAAAAAGATTTTTCCTACAGTATAAAAAAGACAAAAAATTTTTTAAAACATATTCATTTTTCAGATAACAATAGGAAAATGCCAGGATTAGGCCATATTAATTTTAAGTCGATAATTAAAACACTAAAGAAAGTACAATATACTAATTATATTGGATTAGAGCCTATATTAGATAAAAATTATAGAACAGAACTTAGACAAGGATTAAATTTTTTAAATAAAATTTCTTATAAATATAAAATATAAATTTATTATTATGATTTTAAAAATATTAAATCCGATTTCTAGTTTGTTTAATTAATTCTTCTAACCATATAATTAATGAATTAAGATTAGACGTAATAAAATCAAACTTTAAATCCTTTGCCAAATCTAATATTTCTGAATTTACAAATAATACTATTTTTATATTCTCTGTCATTTTTCTTTTTATATAATCAGCTACTGTAAATAAAAATCTTAAAGAACCCTCTTCAGAACAACATAAAAAAATAACTTTTGTGCCTTTTTTATGTTGCCAAAACTTTGTTATATATCTTTGAAGATCAATATCAAAAAAGGGATCAATATGTTGCTCTATATTTCCTATATATATTGTATCACAATTTGACACTTCTGAGGCTATTGATAATATCTTTGAGTTTAATATTTGATCCTGATTACCTGCAATGAAAATATTATGGATGTTTTTATTATATTCAGTATTTTTATGATATATTTCAATTAAAATTACTAAATCAAATAATAAATTATATAAATATATTAGTTCTGTTTTACCTAGTCTTCCTCTGTCATAAAGTCCTTTAATAGTGTTAGATGATGGTATAATTATTTCTTTTAAAATTTTTAAAACTTCAGTATCTGAATAAATAATATTGAGTAAAATTTTACTTAATTCTCTTTTATTATACCCCAATAGCGAAGTTATAAATCTCTGTTGTAGATGGAGGTAGTTTAAAGGAAATTCTATATCTTCAACACCTGATTCTATTGTCCATATATTGATCGAACCTATTTTTTTTCTTTTTATTAAGCCAATTGTTGATAGAATATTTAGATACTTTGTTATTGTCATTCTATTAACATGAATGGCATCAGCTAATTCTATACTAGTCATGCCTTCTTCATGATTTCCTAATGTTTCAATGACCTTATTTTTTATTTCGTTGATTGTATATCTCCTATACAAATTTTAACTATGTAATTAATGAAAGACCACATTTATCATTTTTTTTAAATCTTTTTTATTTATTTTATAATTATGAATTTGTCGGTATGAATTAAACCATAGAGAATACAAAAATATAAATATAATATCTATAATGGCATCGGCTAGTGATGGTTAATGATAAATGTATTTTAGCATATTCAGGCGGATTAGATACATCAGTATGTATAAAATATTTGCAACTTCTACATGAACTTGAAGTTATTACCGTAACCGTAGATTGCGGCCAAAATGATGATTTCGACGAGATAGAAAAACGATCTAAGGAAATAGGCGCTGTTAAGCATTATTATATAGATGCTAAAGAAGAATTCATAAATGAATATATCATTCCTTGCATAAAAGCCAACGGCTTATATGAAAACCAATATCCTTTGGGAACTGCATTAGCACGGCCTCTTATTGCAAAGAAAGCAGTTGAAATAGCAAATGAAGAAAATGCCAAAACAATAGCTCATGGTTGTACCGGTAAAGGAAACGACCAAATTAGATTTGATATTACTATAAGATCACTTAATCCAGATCTAAGAATTATTGCCCCAATTAGAGACATGAATCTTACAAGGGATATAGAAATTCAATTTGCAAAAGAACATAATATTCCCATATCAACTGAAGTCAAAAAATATAGTATCGATATGAATATCTGGGGACGGTCAATAGAGGGAGGAGATTTAGAAAATCCTTTTGTGGAACCACCAAAAGATTGTTTCAAATTTATTAAATTTGATAATCCCGATGCTGGTTATTTGGAAATAGAATATGAAAACGGTATTCCCATAACTGCTGATGGCAAAAAAATGGATCTTATGGATTTGTTGAATTATATTAATTTTAAAGCAGGATCATACGGTGTAGGAATAGTTGATCATATTGAAGATAGGGTTATTGGTATAAAGTCTAGAGAAGTTTATGAATGTCCTGCAGCAATTGTTTTAATTAAAGCCCATCAAGACCTTGAGAAAATGGTATTAACTTCACACGAAGTTAGGTTTAAACATATTGTAGATCAACAATGGAGTTGGATGGCTTATTCTGGGCTCTGGCAAGATCCATTGCTTAATGATTTGGATAAGTTTATAGATGCAACACAAAACAAAGTTACAGGAAAAGTAAGAATGCGAATGCAAAATGGTTCTATACGAGTCGTGGGAAGGAAATCTAAATTTTCTTTGTATAGGAATGACTTGGCAACGTATACTTCTGACTCTGTTTTTGATCAGCAATTGGCAAAAGGTTTTGTTGAATTATGGGGATTGCAATCTATTACAGCAAATTCTATAGCAATTAATTTAAATAAAAAAGAGAATAAAGGAGATGAACAATAGAATGAAAATAGAATGTAAAGACTGTGGAGGAGAATTAAATGTTCCAGAGGATGTAGTAGTTGGAGAAATAGTTTCCTGTCCAGACTGTGGAGGAGAATTTGAAGTAATATCTAATTCTGAAGGTAAAATAGAACTCAAACCAGCAGAGTCAGTGGGAGAAGATTGGGGAGAATAAATTTGTGAAAATATGGAACTTTCTATAATCTATGATAAATTACGATTCGAAGAAAAAGAGCTACATGAAAAGGCTGTTAATAAAGGAATAAGTACTCATTTAATAGATGCTAAACCTATTTCTTTTAGTACGGATATAAGCCAAAGTAACTCCATTAAAGGTGATATTTTTCTTCAAAGATGTTTAAGTCATTTTCGTGGTCTATATATTACCTCTTGTCTAGAGTATCTAAACCATAAGGTCATAAACAAATATGATGTAAATGAAATTTGTGGCAATAAATTAAGGACATCTCTTATATTAGCAAAATCTAAAATTCCATCTCCAAAAACATATTTCACTTTTAGCGCTGAGTCTTTTAAAGAATTAACAAATAAACTGGGATTTCCTTTAGTTTTAAAACCTCTTGTTGGTTCTTGGGGCCGAGGAGTTTTTCCTATTCGAAATGAAGAAACAGTAAATATTATCATGGAAATGAGAGAAGAAAATGATTCAGCCTTGTCTAGGATCTATTATGTTCAAGAAATGATAAAGAGGCCACCTAGAGATATTAGATGTATTGTTGCTGGAGATCAGATTATTACTGCAATATATCGATATTCTGCTGTAGGTGAATGGAGAACAAATGTTGCAAGGGGTGGTCATACTGGACTTGCACCTATTACACATGAATTAGAAGAGATTGTAATTAAGGCAGCTACTGCAGTTGGAGGTGGTATTCTAGGTATAGATGTTATGGAAGATGAGAATCAAGGATTAGTTATACATGAAATTAATAGTAATGTTGAATTTAGAGGAGCATCTCAAGTATCGAAAGTAGATATAGCAAATTCTATGATTGAATATGTTCTATCAATTTTTAAAAAATAGAAATTTTTTCCACAATTCTTCTAAGATTTTATTTTAAATGATAATAAAATTCATAAGATACAGTAATATTCTAATCTATAGTTCAGAACAATGAAAATAAGCGTTATAGGTGCTTCGGGATACGTAGGCGGAGAATTACTTCGATTACTGGTAACTCATCCTAAAGTAACGGTTAACATGATTACCTCTAGACAGCAAGCTGGAGAGTATGTCCATCGCATTCATCCAAGTTTAAAGGGATTCATAGATCTTAAATTTTCATCAATGGATATAGATAAAATAGCAAATTCAAGTGATTTGGTCTTTGTTTCTGTTCCCCATGGAAGCGCAAATAAAATTGTTAAAGATCTTTATGAACGAGATATTAAAATAATAGATCTTTCTGCAGATTTTCGATTGAAAAATCCTCATGATTATATAAAATGGTATGGATGGGAACATCCTTTCCCAGATCTACTTTCAAAATCTGTTTATGGAGTTCCTGAACTTCATCGGGAGGAAATTAAAAAAGCCAAATTAGTGTCATGTCCTGGATGTATGGCAGTAACCTCTTTACTAGCATTAAAACCTCTTATAGAAAATGATCTTATTGATACTAATCATATTGTTGTAGATAGTAAAATTGGTTCATCTGGTGCAGGTGCCCAAGCAAATGCAGGAACCCATCACGCAATGAGGTATGGTGTAATTAGGCCTTATAAACCAGCAAAACATAGACATACCGGAGAAATCATACAAGAGCTTAGTTTAATAGCTAACAGAGAGATAAAAGTTAGTATGAGTCCTCATGCTGTTAATCTCGTAAGGGGTATACTTACAACAAATCATGTATTTTTGAATAAAATAATTGGTGAATTAGAACTGTGGAAAATTTACAGACACTCTTATCCCAATGAGCCATTTATAAGATTTATTAAAGATAAAAAAGGATTATATAAATTTCCTGATCCGAAAGTTCTTAATTGGATCTAATTTCTGTGATATTGGTTTTGATATTGATGAGGATAATAACAGGGTTGTTGCATTATCAGCTTCTGATAATCTTATGAAAGGGGCAGCAGGTTCGGCAATTCAAAACATGAATGTCATGTTTGGATTTGATGAAACGGACGGCTTGAAATATACTCCAATAACACCGGTATGATCGTTATTAAAATTGGCGGTAGTATAGTTGATGGATTACATTCATCAACTATTTTAGACTTGAAAAATATATTAAAAAAAGATAAGGTTGTTCTTGTTCATGGTGGTGGAAAGGATGTTACTATTATTGGTAATAAATTAGGAAAAGAACAAAAATTTATTGTTTCACCGGGAGGAGTAAAAAGTCGATATACTGACAAGGAAACTGCAGAAATATATACTATGGTAATGTCTGGAAAAATAAATAAAACTATTGTAAGATTGCTTTTAAATAATAAAATAAATGCAGCAGGAATATCAGGAATAGATGGCTCTACAATTGAAGCAACAAGAAAGAAAAAACTTCTTGTTGTTAACGATAAAGGTAGGAAAATGATAATTGATGGAGGCTATACAGGAAAAATAAATAAGATTAATACATTATTAATTAGAAAATTATTAGAAGGAAACTTTGTCCCTGTTGTTTCTCCAATAGCTTTAAGTGAAGAAATTGAATTTTTAAATGTTGATGGGGATAGAGCAGCTGCATATATTGCAGGTGGATTATTTGCTGATAAAGTAATTTTTATCACTAATGTTAATGGTCTTATTTTAAATGATGAATTAGTAACAAAAATGACATATGATAAAGCAAATGAATCTTTACCAAAAATTGGTCATGGGATGGAGAAAAAAGTGATGGCATGTATAGAATCTTTAGATATGGGTGTGAAAGAAGCGATTATAGCTTCGGGGAATGTTGAGAATCCTATTTCTTCTGCAATGTCTCATACTAATTGTACGGTGATAACAAAATGAGTGAAGATATTTATCTTGGAAATCTCTATCAGAGGTTTCCAATCAATATTTCAAAAGGCAAAGGAGCCATAGTTTGGGATGTTTCTGGAAAAGAATATATTGATTGTATGGGTGGTTATGGTGTCGCATTAGTTGGTCATTGTAATGATAGGGTAATTAATGCAATTAAAAATCAAGCTGACAATCTTATAACTTGTCATATGTCAGTATATAATAATACAAGATTAAAATTTTTACAAAAAATGTCTAAAATTTCTCCAAAGGAACTTTCAAAGGTTTTCTTTAGCAATAGCGGAGCAGAGGCTGTCGAAGCTGCTTTAAAATTTTCCAGGAAATACACAGGAAAAAAGGGAGTAATAGCCATGACTGGAGGATATCATGGAAAAACTTTTGGTGCATTATCTGTAACATATAATGAAAAATACAGAAAATCTTTTCAACCATTGTTAGAAGGAGTAAAATTTGTACCTTATAATAATCCATCAAAAATTGAGGATTCGTTAGATAATTCTATAGGGACAGTTATTATTGAACCTATTCAAGGTGAAACTGGTATAATTGTTCCTTCTGATGATTTTCTTCAGAAAGTAAGAAAAATTTGTGACCAAAATAATTTAGTATTAATTTTTGATGAAATACAAACGGGATTAGGAAGAACAGGTAAAATGTGGGCAGGTGAACATTGGTCAACAACTCCTGATATTATGTGTCTAGCTAAAGGTATAGCAGGAGGATTACCAATGGGTTTAACTCTATGTAAACCTGAAATCCTTGATGCTATGAAAGTTGGAGAACATTCTTCAACTTTTGCTGGGAATCCACTTTCGTGTGCTGCGGGTATAGCTACTATAGATTCTCTTGTAGAAGAAAATCTGGTTGGTAATGCTGCCAAAGTTGGTAATATCTTCAAAAATGGATTGTTAGAACTTAAAGAGAATCATAGAATAGTCAGAGATGTACGAGGATTAGGTTTGATGTTAGCTCTTGAATTACGTTTTGATGTTAAGGATATATTATTTGAGGGTATTAAAGAAGGACTTCTTATGTTATACTCAGGAAGAAATATAATTAGATTATTACCTCCATTGGTACTTGATGAGGTAAAGGTATTAAAAACCTTGGACATTATGGATAAACTATTAACTAAAGAGGAGGAAAGAAGAAATGTTAAATAATATTGATTCATTTGACGAAAAGATAATAAAGATTCTTCAAAACGATGCTAGAAAACCATTTGTAGAAATAGCTAATACTATAGGTTTATCAGAATCAGCAGTAAGAAGGAGAATCAAAAATTTAACTGATAATAATATTATTAAAAAATTCACAATTGAAATCAATAATAGTGAAAAAACTAGCGCAATTACTCTCATTTCAGTTGCATCTACGTCCGACACATCAACAGTAACATCAAAACTGTTAAATTTGGAAGGGGTTGATGTTGTTTATGAAATAACAGGTCAATATGATATTGCAGCAATAATAAGTGCTCCTGCAATTTCAGAAATCAATTCATATATTGATGAAGTCAGAAAAATCGAAGGTGTTTCAGATACAAATACCGTAATTATTCTTAAAACATTAAAATACTAATTTAATTTTTATTATTCAGAATTTTAATTTAAATTTTTAACGTTAACATTTATATCACATACGAAACCTGTAATAATATTATAAAAATGCTACTGAAATCAGATGATCCTAACTATTATGCGCACCAATACAATAATATAGAAGATGGTAAAAAAAAAATTAAAATTCTTGATTCTACATTAAGAGAAGGAGAACAACATCCAGGTGTTTCCTTTACTAATAAACAAAGAATTCAGATTGCATGGATGTTAGATTCATTTGGCGTAGACCAAATCGAGATAAGTCCAGTAGTCTCACCAGATCATTTAGAAGCAACAAAAACAATTCTCAAACAAGGGTTAAAAGCTGATATCGTTGCCCATGTTAGAGCAATAAAATCTGATGTGGATATAGCTCTAAAAACTGATTCTACATGGATAGCTACCTATATGGGAATATCAGATATTCATCTTAGCGCAAAGCTAAAAATATCTAGAGAAGAAGCAAAAAGTAGAGCTATTGAAGTAGCTGAATATATAAAATCACATGGATTAAAATCTCGTTTCACAATGGAGGACGCTAGTAGGACTGAGCCCTCTTTTCTCCTAGAGATGTGTAATGAAATGAATAAAATAGGTATTGAAAGAATTAGTATTCCAGATACTGTGGGTATAATGCGCCCAAATGGTATGTATAATTTAGTTAAAATGGTTTATGATAGTCTAGATACGTCAAAAACTTCTCTGGATGTACATTGTCATAATGATGTTGGATTGGCATTAGCAAATGCATTATCCGGTTGTGAAGCTGGTGCAGATCAAATTCACACTACAATTGATGGATTTGGAGAACGGACAGGCATTCCATCTCTTGCTGAAACTTCTATTGCATTGACTCTGATTTATAGATCTGATAACAATTTAAGACTACATATGTTGAAGGACCTATCAAAGACTATCTCACAATATACAGGTTTGGAAATTCCAGAATCTAAACCTATAGTAGGGGATAGTGCCTATAAACATAAGGCTGGCACTCATCTTGCAGCAATTTTAAGAAATCCTTCTGCATATGAAATTATTGAACCCCGAATAGTAGGAAATAGAAGAAAGATTGTTTTTGGAGAACTAGCAGGAAAAAATGGAGCTGCATATCTGTTATCTTTACTTGGTCTGGAGACTGGTAAACGCGAAGCAGAAACTCTTGCAAGGGGATTAAAAGAACTTAGAATGGGTGATCTATTAGAATTATATCTTGATGATAGATTAGAAAGAAAGATACTTAATGAAGAAAACATTTAATGTAAAAAAGGAGTAAATAAAATATGATAAAATGTGAGGAATGTGATGCAGAAATTAAAATACCAGAAGATTCTATCGAAGGTGAAATAGTATCCTGTCCAGATTGTGGATCAAGTTATGAATTGGTAAAAATTGAAGGTGGATTTACTACAAAACCAGCTCAAGTAGTTGGCGAGGATTGGGGACAGTGACTGAGGGAAAGACTTCATCTTCTCTCACACTTCTTTATGATACAATACGATGGGAAGAAAAGGCTATCTATGAGGCTGCCAAAAAGAAAGGAATTGAAATAAAAAAAATCGATTGCAAAGATCTTGTTTTAGATTTAAATACATCACATTCAGATTACAATAGTCAAATTATTATTCAAAGATGTGTTAGTTATTTTAAGAGTCTTCATTCTACTGCAGCTTTAGAAGGGTTAGGCGCCAAAGTAATTAATCCACTTGATACTGCTATTATCTGTGGTAACAAATTATTTACTCATATGCTAATACAAAAAAAGGGAATACGAACTCCCAAGGTAATAACAGCTTTTTCTTCAGAATCTGCACTTTCAGCACTAGATGATTTTGGTTATCCGGCAATTATTAAACCTACAATAGGAAGCTGGGGCCGATTAATAGCCTTATTACGTGACAAAGAAGCGGCAAAAGCTGTATTTGAAGATAGAGAACATATGTTTCCTCTCTATCATGTTTATTATTTAGAAGAATTTGTTTCTAGGCCGCCTAGAGATATAAGAGCTATAGTAGTAGGTGATGATGTTGTTGCTGCAATATATAGATACTCTGAAAAAGATGAATGGAAAACTAATATGGCATTAGGAGGCCGTGCTGAAAATTGTCCAATTACAGATGAATTGGAAGATATTTGTATTAAATCTTCTCAAGCTGTAGGTGGAAAAATTGTTGGTGTGGATTTAATGGAAAGTTCAAAAGAAGGATTATTAGTACATGAAGTAAATAATACAACAGAATTTAAAAATACAGTAAGAATTACTGGAATAAATATTCAAGATATGATTGTAGATTATTCTCTAAGATCCCAAATTAATTAAATAACATTGGTCTCAGTTAATTATGCAATAGAACTTTTAAAAAAATCACTTGATCTCTATACTCCATCTAGATCTGAGGGACAATTAGCTAATCTACTTAAAGATAAATGTATTAATGAGCTTGGTTTTGAGCAAGCTCATATAGATAGTGTTGGAAATATTATTGCTATCAAGGGAAGAGGATATCCAAGAATATTGCTTTGTGGCCATATGGATACTGTTCCAAATAAAGTTCCAGTAAGAATAGAAAATGGCTTCTTATATGGTAGAGGAGCATCTGATGCAAAAGCTCCTTTAATTTCTATGCTTTTGGCTGCTTCTGAATTTCCTAAACAAAATGGTACTATAATATTTGCTGGTTTAGTTGATGAAGAAGGAAATGCAACAGGTAGTAAACATCTTGTCAAAAGTAATTTAGATGTAGATTATGCAATATTTGGCGAACCTAGTGGTATAGAAAATATTACAATTTCGTATAAAGGACGCTTAGCTATTAAACTAACATGCGATGTTTTAGAAAGTGCACATGCCAGTGCTCCATGGTTAGCAAAAAATTCTATTGAGGAAGCCTATGATTTTTGGAATGCAATAAAAACTACTATAAATAACAATTATGAAAAGGAAAAAAGAAGTAGTTCTGTTAGTTGTTGTCTTACTGAGATTTCTGGTGGATCAAGTCACAATGTAACACCTCAAAAGTGTAAAATAACAATGGATATTAGAATTCCTACTAGTCAAACTTGTCAACAAGTTTTGGATTCTATAAATGATATAATTTTAAAAATATCAAAAGAAAAAGGAGTAAAAACTAATTTTATAATTGAGGATTCTACAGAGCCATTTGAAGCTGATTTTTCTTCTCCATTAGTTAGATCACTTGTTCTATCAGTTCTTGATGTATGTAAAAAAAGACCTATGTTATTGAGAAAAACAGGGACAGGTGATATGAATATAATTGGAAATGCATTTAAAATTCCGGTAGTAACATATGGACCAGGAGATCCACATTCTTCTCATAGTATTAATGAGCATATACGTATAGAAGAATATCTTTCAGGTATTGAAGTATTTAAAAGGTCTTTATTTCACATGTCCAGAATACATAATACCCAAAAGAAATAATATTAGAGAAAAAAAGATCGAAATATAGTATTAATATGTTATGTTTTATTGGACTTGGGATAAATGGTTATTCTGGATTAAGTCTATCTGCAAAAGAGACATTGCAAAAATGTAAATTTATCTATATAGAAAGATTTACAAGTTATATTGATGATTATGATATAAAACAATTAGAACTTTTACTACAAGCTGAAAATGATAAAAATATAAAAATAGTTCCTCGTTGGTTTATAGAAGATGCAAGAGATATTATTTATCAATCAAAAGAAAATAATGTCGCAATTTTGACTTATGGAGATCCCTTTATGGCAACCACTTTTAGCGAACTTTATGTAAGAGCAAAAAAAAATTTAATTGAAATAAAAATAATTCATGGTGCTTCTGGAATTTCATCTTTAATTGGTGAAATCGGACTACATAACTACAAATTTGGAAGGACTACAACAATTATGTCAGATCCTATGTCTGCAATAAGTGTCTATAATACTGTATATGAAAATTTAAGAGTTGGAAATCATACTTTAATCTTAACTGAATATAATAATAACAATGAAAATGAATATTTCTTCCTTGATCCTGTGCATGCTATAGATATGCTTCTTGAAGTCGAAGAAAATATCAGATATAAAATCTTATCTGATGAATTATTTATTATAGTAGCCTCTAGAATAGGAATGAAAGATCAAAATATCTTAGCAGGAAAAATTAAATCTATGAGAAAAATAGATTTTGGAAATGGACCTCATTCTATCATTATAACCGGTCAACTTCATTTTACAGAAATTGATTCTATAACATCTCTTTATCAAAATGTAGATCCTCCTTTAGATAATACCGTATTCTTTCAACATATTGCAATAACAATGTTAGAAAAATATTTACCAAAAGCTAAAGATGCTTTGAAAAATATGAAATTATATCTTGAAAATGAAAGAAATTCTACATTAAATAAGCAGAATAAAGGAATGTTTGATGTATTAGAAAATGCCGAATATTATTTATTAGATGCTGAAAGATTTCTTAATCAACATAAATATGAATTAGGAATACTCAGCATAGGTTATGCAGAAGGATTAATAGATGCATTACGTTTCCAAAAAAATATTAACCCTTGGTTATCCTAATTTACTACCTCATTTTTTTAAGGATATTTTTTATATTTTGATTTTGAGAACTATTATTATAACAGAATAGTCATTAACTATAAGTGAGGTTGGATATTGAGTGAATAAAAATTATCATATTTCTTTTAAAATTCCTGATGATTTATTACAATTTTTAAACAATGAAACTTATTCTTTATTGATTAAAGGAGATTCAGGAGTAGGAAAAACTACACTATGTTTGACAATCCTTAAAGCATTAAATATAAAGAGTAATTTCTTTTATATTTCTACTAGAGTATCACCTAATAAATTATTTTTTTACTTTAAGTGGATAAATAAATATCTTAAAATAAAATATTCAAATAATTATAACAAATCTTCTAAAGATATAAATAGCTTAGACCCTTTTTTTGAAGATGCTCGTTTAGATGAACCAGAATCTCTTTTTGAACGAATAACAAATCAATTAATGGATGTAAGATCTCCCTTGATAATAGTAGACAGCTGGGATGGAGTAGCTTCATTTATGGATCGTGAATCAAGACTAAATAATGAACGTGTTTTGCAAACATGGTTAGAAAGAGCAGGCGGAAGATTAATTTTAGTAAGTGAAGGAAATGAAAAAACAACTTTGGATTATCTTGTTGATGGAATTGTGACTCTTAAATCTACTAAATTTAACGATATAAATTTAAGAGAAATGAATTTAACAAAATTAGGAGGAATTAATATAAAGAAAAATTCATTTTTATATACCTTAAATAATGGAATTTTTAAAATCTATGAATTCAATAATTATTATGATCTTATCTTGGATCGGAGTCTTAGTTCAACAAAAAATAAATCTTCTACTAAAAAAATTGTAAAAATCGATTCTGGTCATTCCTCCCTTAATAACGATCTAAATGGAGGATTTACTAAGAATTCTATAGTATTATTAGAATATGATCCTGACATAGAGATTAAATATGTTATTTTATTTTTGTTTAATTTTTTTATAAATTGCATTACTAATTCTCATATAGTCTTATTAGATAATAAAATTGCTAGAGATGTTACCTCTATTTTAAATTTACTTAGATTATATTTTGTAGATTCCGATGATTATGATAAATCTATAAAATTAATTGATTTTATTTTGAATTCAAGTGCTGATAGTTATAATAATAATAATAATCTTAATACTGATCAATTATTTTCTTTTTTTTCCAAAGAATTGATTAATATTAAACCCAATTCTATGATATTTAGCATTTTAAATTTAGATAAATATAAAAATATAGAGGGCTATAAATTAATAAATTTTTTAAGAGAAAAAGTAAATCTTTCGTTTTTGATACATGAGATAGGCAATAAATATGAATTAGACCAAAAATCGTTTGATTTTAAAATTAAAATTACTCGTTTGAATGATGTAATTTGTATCAATTTAACACATCCATATTCACGAATATATGGACTTGAAATAGAGAATATGAATAATTCAAATACATTGATCAGAGTAGAATCCACTAATATAATAAAATAAGAAATTAGAATAATACAGAGTATTAACTAATCATATAATTAAAATTATCATTGAAATTGATGTTGATGTCTTTAAAACATTAAAAATTTGAATCATCTTATTTTTACCAACAATATCTTTTAATGGAATCTAAAGTAGAAATTCCATCATGAGTATAATGAAAATGATTGTAATTATTGCTTAGGAAAATTTCAGCGCTAATAGAATTATATACATCTCAACAAATTACTTTTTTTCGATACCTAAATAAAAACAAATGAAACATAAAACTAAGACATTGTCTTTTTTAGAATATAAATTCTATAAAATTGAGTCCTTGAGTTGAGGTTATACTAAAATCAAAATGGGCCGAAAGGGAGTTGAACCCTCGACCTTTCGATTATCAGTCGAACGCTCCACCAAGCTGAGCTATCGGCCCAAATTACTCACATACTATTGTTGGTGCTTTATTTCAAAGACAATTTAAATATTTTTTTTATAGGTAATTTTTATTTTAGTCTAGCAGTACATGTTGTCAAAGTATTTGTATTACATATACTAAATATTCAATTACTGTATAATAAAAATGAATTTAAGAGCATCGTATTGTTATATGTATGATTCATGATTAAAAATATTAAAGGAGTCGCTATTATTACAAAAAATCTCAATAAAAATGCATATGATGTATCAGAATATATTGCTAAAATTCTTTCAAAAAAAAATATCAAAGTATTCTCCATTCCTCCATTTGAAACATCTAGCTTTAAAAATAGCAATTCTAATTTTAATTCATTAGTCAATGAAATTGATCTTATAATGGCACTTGGAGGAGATGGTACAACTCTTCGAGCTTTTAGATTTCATCCAAGTGATATTCCTGTTTTTAGTATTAATGTTGGAGGTACACGTGGTATCCTCTCCGAAATCAAATTAGATTCAATTGATTATGCTATAAATGCAATATTAAATGGCAATTATTACTATGATGAAAGAATTAGGATTCAAGCTTCTTTATCCAATAAGATCTTTCTTCCTGCCTTAAATGATATATTATTGTTCAGAAATAATCTTACTAGAACTCCAAATATTACAATAAAATTTAGAGATGGTATTATCAGTCAACGTATGGATGGAATAATAATATCCACACCTACTGGATCAACCGGTCATTCAGTTTCTTTGGGAGGTCCAATATTACATGAAGAATTAAATTGTTTAATAGTTAATCCAATAGCTTCAATTAATAAATTACCGTCTATAATTATACCACCAGAGGAGATTGAAATTTCCAGTAATCATAAATTGGATTTAATAATTGATGGTCAAGATAGATTTTTGATTGAAGAAAATGATACCATTAAAATATCTCTATTTCCTATCAAGGCTCGTTTTGTTAGACTAATAAAAAAGGGCTTTAGACAACTTGAAAAACTGGGATTCTGATATTTTCATTTTAGATTCTAGTGCTTTTTATGCGGGATTTTATCGATCAATCAATTTGAAGTTTTATACTACGACAACTATTATGAAAGAGATTAAACATATATTAAATACATCTTTAACACTGGACTTATTAATTTCATCAGGAGTATTAGTTATACAAGAATCCACTCATGGAATCAGCTAATAAAATAATTAATACTGCACATCATACAGGTGATATCAAAAAACTTTCAAAAGCTGATATTTCTATTCTATCTTTAGCTTATCAATTGAATAAAACTTTAGTATCTGATGATTATTCAATCCAAAATGTTGCTAAATTTCTTGGAATTAAGACCATTTCTTTAGGTAATGAGGGCATAGTAAAAATACGAAAATGGAAGAATTTTTGTAAAACTTGTAGAAAACAATATCCCCCAAATATCAAAGAATGTACAATTTGTGGGAATCCAACAAAAAGAAAATATAAAACTTTATCTTCTTAAGTTTAATACGTTCAACTTATTACTTATAGTGATTGCTCGTTCTACAATATATTTTAACAAATAGACCAATTATAAGAAATAATCATTGTGTATTTTTGGAGGGGAATTCTCTATAAAATTTACTATGAGAATATTCCAGTTAATTTATTTATCACAAGATAAACATGATATTGTCAATAGTTGATAGGATTATCAGTTTTCAAAAATAATTTTTCGTTATTATTAATAATAATTATAATTGGAATTGGTTTTCTATTCATTATATCTTATCAATCTTCGGCTTTTACTGCTGATGAAATAAAGAAAATAGCAGAAGACGATATTAAATCCAATGCCAGAATTCAAGCCTATGATTTATCTAGAATACTCGTACATAGTCTTGATTCGATAAATTCTAATCTAAAAGTCTTAACATCTTCGCCTTTTCTTTTTGAGAATGATATTGATGAAGTTCAAAATTTACTTTATTCTGCACAATCATCTACACTTGATATAACAGATGCATATTATTGGATAGATGTTAATGGGAGAATTGTAACATCTAGTAAAATCTATCAAATTGCTCAAGAAAATGAAGTTTTAGATACTCAAAATCAACCTTTCTTCCTTAATCCCAAAAAGACACTGACTCCTTATTATAGTACTTCAATTACATCGAAAGGAAGTCCATCAGCATTTTTATATATCTCTTATCCATTGATTAAACAACAGATATTACAATCTCAAAATAATACATATAATATCAAACAGATCTTTAATGGAGTACTAGTAGCAGCAATAAGTGTAAAATCATTAGGAACATTTCTTCAAAATGAGATGACATCTTCTATTATTGGAAATGTAGGATTAATGGATAGAGATGGTGTCATAATATATGCAAGAAATCAATCACTAATAGGAAATAATTATATGTCAAATGAATTTCAGTCTCTAATACCTGACGACCTTAGGGAAAATTATAATAGAATTATAAAAAAAGGTTTAGAAGGTGATACTCTAGCAGAAGACCTAACGTATAATGGATCAACAATAACATTATCCTATGAACCAATTGAAATAAATGAGAAATATTTATGGACATTATATGGAAGTTTTCCTCATCAATTAGCAAGTAATGTCGGTTCGTTAATAGCACAGCAAAATAATTTCAGTACTCTTATTGTGGTTATAACTGGTTCAGTTACTTTTGGAATAATCTATCTAATTTTGTCTTGGAATAAGAGATTAGAAGGTGAAGTCAACATACGAACAGGTCAATTAAAAAATACAAATATGTCTCTTCTGAAATCAAATCAACTACTTGAAAAAGCAAATGAACAATTAAAAGTACATGATAGAATGCAAAAAGAATTTATTAATATAGCTGCTCATGAATTAAGAACTCCTATTATGCCTATATTAGGAGAAGTGGAAATAATTGAAGAAGATCTTGATCCTAAAACTAAAACTGTCAAAGTAGAAGAAGAACAGATTCAATTGATAATACGTAATGCAAAAAGATTAGATCGATTGGCGTCTGATATTCTTGATGTTACTAAGATTGAAAGTAACTCCTTAAAGCTGGAAAAGGCTTATTTTGATCTTAATGATGTTTTATCTAATTCTGTTAGAGACATCCAAAATCAAGTTTGTTCCGGGGATATGGGAACTACAGATATAAAAATAATCTATGAACCTGTCTCAATAAAAATATTTGCAGATAAAGAAAGAATTAACCAAGTAGTTAGTAATTTATTAAGTAATGCATTAAAATTTACTAATAAAGGATTTATAAAGATAAAAATAGAAAAAAGCGGTGATCATATTATTGTTAGTGTTGAAGATACCGGAAGTGGGATTCATCAGGAAATTTTTCCACGTCTATTTTGTAAATTTGCAACAAAATCAGAGAAAGGAACAGGATTAGGATTATACATATCAAAGAATATTATAGATGCTCATGGAGGAAGAATTTGGGCACAAAATAATCCTTCCGACATTGGAGCAACTTTCTTCTTTAGTCTTCCAATAGATGAGAGAAGATAAAATATTTTTAAATAATTATTTTCACTATTTTACCATGTTTATTGTTAAAAGTGTTATGTATTATAGTCGGGGTTGTTGCCTAATTCAGTTTAACAATCGGTAAATAGAATTTCATGATTTTTGTTTTAGCTTAGAAAGAGTATGTTCCCTTGTGAGTATCAAACACAAGAGAAAAGATGGTTACTGGTTGTATTACCATCTAGCGCATACCGTAGAACGTGATACGGTTATTGGAAATATAGTTTATCTGGTCAAGGAAAATCCTCCTCTTCCATGTTCAAAGAATGTCAGCAGAAGTAGCAACAGAAGAGGAAGAAAACCAGTACACTCATGGGAGAAACTTGTGTGTATCTTTATTTTGATGGTTATATTTGGTTTGACTTATCGTGATATGCAGAATGCGGTACCATCATTGAATTTGCCATGGAATAACGATGAACCATATCCAGACCATACTTGGATAGCACGTACATTCAAAAAGATACCGTTAAAGTACCTTGAAGATATTCTAACCAGGTCAGCCTATTTGTGTCTGCAAGAATCAGCAGGATGGAAGAAAGAAGAAGGATTACTACTGGCTTCAGATAGTACTGGTATAGAAACAGATACGATTATGAAGTACTATTAATCAAGAAGAATAAAAAATTTGAACTAATAAGAGTAAAACAGTATCTGAAATGGCATGTAATAGCTGGTACTGAACCATCTTGTGATACTGAATGTAAGAACAACAAACAAGAATACACATGACTCTCCAGTACTCAGAACAATGTTAAACAGACTGAAGAAATATGGAATTAATCTTGCAGATTCAATATTCAATGCTGACAGTGGATACGATGGTGAAAAGAACTACAAGTCAATCTTTATGATGGATATGTTTCCAAATATCAAGCAGAGGATAAACGCCAGGAACAAAGGTAAGAACAGGAAGTACAGGAAAAAGGCTTCAGAGATATTCAACATATCACTATATCATTACAGAGGATTAATAGAAGGAATATTTGGAGCTGAGGAAACAGCACATCATCATCAGTTATATTGCAGATTCAGATTAAAGAATAACCAGAAAAGATTTGGATTGATAATGGGTATAGGATGGAACATGGGTGTTCTAAACAGATTGCAATGCGCAAAAAGACTAGAAATAAAGATTACACAATATGTTATATTGAATTAGGCAACAACCCCATTATAGTCATATACTACAAATTTGAGTATATACTCTTTATGTATAGAAGTATAATATGGTACTATACTATAGTAGAAACAATACATATTAATTGCTAATTTGACTTGTGTTTAAAAAATAAAATAATCTATATATATAAGACGAAAATACTCGATGCATCTTTCACTGAAAAAGTGTTGAATAATAATAATAATTGCGAATTTTATCCTATTTCTTGATTTGGTAAACATTAGATAAATGTAGTCTTTGATCTAGTATTACAATATTATTATTTGAATTTCTTTATCGTTTATGTTTAAAATAATCATTTGAGTAATTCTTTAACAATCTATGGAAATTCCAAACACTAAAAGTGCGAAGTGCGGGATTTGAACCCGCGACCCCGAGCTTGGGAAGCTGGTACCCTAACCAGGCTGAGCTAACTTCGCTAGTCTCATAATAATCTATATATGCGTCGCAATATATTTTATGAATTTAAAGTTATTTAAGGAAAAGGTATAGGTAATATAAAAGGAACTTTTGTTGTTAGTACTTGCACTTTTTTATCGGTCTCTTCAAATATCATATTCTCATTATATTCATCTTGTTTAATTGTGATAAATTGTTCTTTTACATAGTCTAAGGAGGTTAATGCATTGTTTATCATGGCTGAGAGACTAAGTTGGGAATCTTGAGGATCTTGATAGTTATCTTCATCTGCTTCTTGTATTGTTGAATTAAAAGAAATAGGTTCACTTTTACCTAATAATGTATTGTTTATCATTGTTGGAATGTTATATATTGAACCTTTAAAAATTGTAGTTTGAGTTGCAGATTCTTTTTCTGCATTGACCTCTTCTAGCACTATCACTATAGATAATACCGAAATAGCAAATACACTAATCAATGTTGAAGGTATCGTCTTTAATCACATTATCTTTACTTAATTAATATATTTAATTTGGGATATATCCTCCTGTACTATTATATGATGATATTAAATAAGAAAATAATAACTAATATAATAATAGGTAATATCTTTTGAAAGATAGATATAGATAAATAAATTTATTGGTTTATATATTATTTAACATTGGAAAAGAGATAAATAATATAGAAAAATATGAGATTACTTGTTATTAAAGGAACAAAGTCAAGTGTCATCATGAATGTCGTAAAACCATTTTCCAAATCTCTTATCTAGATATTCTGATATTGCATCTTTTTGTTCTTCTATATTAGTATAGAATCTGTTTGCACACATACATCTGATTTTATATGTTGATTTACCTTTCTCTCATTTGGATTCAGGTATTGAGCCCTCTTTGGAAGATGTATTACAGTAAGCCAGTCTTTTTCTGTCCATTGATATATTTTCTTGTCATCTTGCTTTGGTGAAATGAAGCGTTATCCCATACAAGTACAATTCTTTTCCAAGTATTATTTTTCATTACATGCATCTTGAGATTTTCCAGATGGTTTATCGTATTGGTGGAATTCATTCTGTCATAGAAACCATACAACAGGTTCTGTTCAGGCCATAGCATGGATATGTACATTGAGAATTTCTTTCTCCCTCCAATACGCCTAATTTTTTGTTGTTCACCTTCAAAACTCATTGACTTGCAAATACATGGCTTCTGTGTTACTATGGTTTCATCTTCAAAGACCACAGCATCACTTTCTTTTTTTAAGAGTGCTGATACTATCTGTTTGTAATTTTGTACTTGCTTCTTTCCCTCATCATAATCAGGTCATCATGTTCAAGTTCCAGTTTTGGCCTTTTACACCTGATACCCATATCCTTCTTCAGTATCCTTTGAAGATGTCTGAAACTAATTGATTGGATATGAAACTCTTCTGTAATACACTTTGCCAGTGATCTCAAACTCCACGTATTTCTGATGTAACCAAAAATATGGGGATCATTAAAAAGTACAGAAAGTATAGTCTCTCTCTCTGTTTTCATCTGTTATACGGGATTTTGTACTACGTGTTTTCTTCTTTATTTCCAATCCACTAATTCCAGTATGGAGATATGCTGATACCCACATCTCTAGACTGACCTGATGCGGAGACATCATGTTCCTTTGCTATATCTTCAAAAGTTCTACCATTGCTCTTCTGAATACTGTTAGTAATCTGCGATAATGTCTCTCTTATCTGTAGTAGTATTTTTCATCAATGATTTTAGACTGTTCTTCTGTCCGGTAGTGAGAGGTTGAGTTTAGTAGAACCACGGTACATAGAATCATGATATTCTAAATACCTTAAGCTTTACCTATTCAAGAATTTAGACCTGATAGTCAAAAAGACATGACATCCATCAGGACACTTGAGTTATTACCATCAGGATAAACTGTTTATCTTCCAGATTTTTAAACTAAGATCCAATGATCTCTACTACAACATGTTTCTTTCATGTGAAACGTGAATACTTAGGACAGATTTGTGAATTGGTTCAATTACAACCAATAATGAGGATGATTTCTAATCTGAAGAATTGTTTCGTCTATAACAAATGCAATAATTCTTTTCCTTTTATCTAACCAAGAAGATAACTAATTAGATATTGTGTTATTTTTCACTATATACTACAATTAGAGAGAGAAACTTTTCAATTCAAAGTTGATGAAATGTCAAGATTATTGGATATCAAACTTGTGGATTCCTATTTCCTCTTGCCATTCTCCTTGCCATTTCCTTCCAAAATTCTTCACTAAATGTATCAAGATTACTTTTTTTCTCTTTGTATGGATACTCAGGCCGAGCCGAAGGAGGATAGAGTCCTGATTGTCTTCCCACTAAATAGTCAATATAGGGAACTAAGAATGCATTACCAGCATGCTGGTTTGTTATATGGCGTTTGACACTAAATTTTCGTGTTGACCACATGCCACAATTAGAACATACCCAGTTAGGTTTCATTTAGAATTCGTTCCATTAGGATTATCTGTGTTTCATTGTGCAACACTGTGCTATTATATTATACTAAATATTTAAACTTACTGCAACCATAAAGAAAGAGTTAGTAGAAATAAATTTAAACCATTAATATCACCAAGAGAGTTAAATTTACTTTTCTTCTACATACAATGAACTTTTTAATCGGATTATTTCCTTCATCTTAAACATAGACATTCCCACTTTCATTGCAGTTATTTCCTTTTTTACTAAAATTGCGTTAAATTAGCCTTATTTTTAGAGCTTTCTCATAATATAGTTTGGCATTTTCAATTTCCTAGATTATATAAAATAAATGCCATAGTACTTGCAAAAATTCATTATTATCAGAATTGGGTAAAGATACTTTATAACTGAAATGCTTCATCCTTTCTTTTTAAGTTCAGCTAAAAGATAGACTTTTCCATTTAATGCTTTCATACTTCTATCTTTCTGCAAATGATTTTATCAAATAAATACAATATACATTTAGTACGCGCAGAAACCTGTATTATCCCATGACATCTGTTACACTCTTTTACTTGGTAAGAGTAAGGAGTGTTGTTACACCAGATGCAATATAAACAAGATTTAGAAAAGATAAGAAGATGGTGTATAAGACGCAAAATAGATGAATGGAAAGTTACCGATATCTGTAAACATATACACATATCCAGAATGAGTTTCTACAGATACTGGAACAGGTACAAAAAAGAAGGATTGGATGGACTAAAAGATCATTCTAAAAGACCACATACAATCCATAAAACAGATAAAAAGATAGAACAAAAGGTGATTCAGTTAAGAAAGAAATACCAGTACTGTCCACACAAGATACAGGGTACTCTTTTGAACCAGTACAGGATAAAAATTGGACATATGACTATATACAGAATTTTATGCAAAAGCGGATTGAATAATCATCCCATCACTAAACCCAGAAAGAAGAGAAAATACATACGATTTGAGCGTAAATTTCCCAATGAACTATGGCAGATTGACCTGAAAGTGATAGAAAATGAAGGAATTTGGTTGATATCCATTTTTGATGATCATAGCAGGTATGTATTATCTTCGATTAAATGCATAGAAGGTACATCAGAAAATGTTATAGATCTAGTAAAACGTACAATCAGAAAGTATGGAAAACCATTACAGATACTGACAGACCATGGCTCACAGTTTTACAATTCACATTCTGTATTACAGTCAGATTTTGATTCTTTCTGCAAGGAACATGATATACAACATGTCATGGGTAGTATAGGAAAACCTACTACACTAGGAAAGATTGAAAGATGGCATCGTACATATGATGTAGAAAGACCCAGATTCAAAAGACACGAACAATTCATTAAATATTATAATAACAAAAGAGTACATATGTCATTGAACTACATGACACCAAAACAAGTGTATAATAGGAGTGTAACACATGTGGTGGGATAATACAAACATGATAAAGGAGATAATACTGAAAGCATCTTTATATAACTTGTTTCAGAGTCTAACTATTACATAATTTTTA
>CAWIYT010000182.1:0-14114 GCA_963840085.1 uncultured Nitrososphaerales archaeon | reverse complement strand
TATATGTGAACAAATTTAGTAAATCCAAATCAGACGGTAAAGTATATCCTAAAAAGAATATTGATGATGAGGTATGTAGGAATGGATTTACACAAGAACTATTTACAAATTGCAGTTGTAGATGAGAAAGGAAACCTAATCAAGAATAGTAAAATAGAAAAAGACATACAAAAGATAGGAAAATTTTTTGATCAGATTGATGATTCCAAAATAAAAAATCACGATAATAACCGTACTAAGGTAGTAATGGAATCTTCTTGTGTTTGGTATGACATATACGAATATCTTACAGAAGAAAAAAATCTGAATGTAAAACTATCTAATCCAATTAAAACAAGAGCAATAGCCTCTGCAAAGATAAAGACACAGACAAACTTGATGCAGTAAAACTTGCTAACTTGTTAAGAGGCGGTTATATATCTGAATGTTATGTACCTGATAAAAGAATAATTGAATTACGTGAACTAGTTCGTCATAGATGTGCACTGGTTAGAATGCGTACTAAACTAAAAAACAAAATTCATGGAATATTACTCATGAAAGGAATAAAAATAGTAGATCATCATCCATTTTCTATTGGCTATGTTGAACAACTAAAAAAATTAAATAATTATAGAATTGATACCTATATCAGGCTATTTTCAAGTATAGATAATGAGATCAGAACAATATCAAAAAATATAATTTCATTTACCAAACAAAATACAACAACCAAACTATTGATGACAATTCCTGGTATTGGTTATTATTCTGCATTACTTGTAATGAGTGAAATTGGAGATATAAACAGATTTCCTGATTCTAGTCATCTTTGTTCTTATGCTGGATTGGTACCCCATCAACTCGTAGCTCTGGTGGAATAACACATTACGGTCCAATTACAAAAACTGGAAGTAAATATCCAAGATGGATAATGATAGAATGTACTCGTTCACATGTAAGACATAATAAGAAAAGTAATGTTACTAAATTTTATAATAAACTAGTCAAAAACAAAGGAAGTTCTTCCAAGGCAATTGTTGCTGCATCTTGTAAACTATTAAAAATAGTTTATTGGGTAATGAAAGAGAAGAGAGAATATATTAACAAAATCAATAACCAAAATTAGACAGACATAAACATGATTAGTATTGTAATTACAATTACTATTATTACAGTTAAGTTGTTAACCACCATTGACCATATGAGGGAAAGCCTCGATAAGCTAACTGTGGAATCTACTTAACAAAAGGATAAAGACGGTAATGAGGGTAAGCCTAGAATGGATAAATATCCGTAAATTAAACTTGTATGTATAATGAGGCGAAAGACACCAGAATAAATAGAATAAAGAACGAAAATATTTAATACATTTTACATGGATAAGGTCTTGTTCTTTCATTTCTAGAGGGATTGATATATCGTAATAGATACCTTAATGTGATTAGAGTATCAAGAATTGTTTATAGATATTAGATATTTGCTAAATTCTTGAATGCGTACCACATTTCTCTATATATTAATATGTTACTTTATGTGGTAACTTGTATTTAGCTTTTATTGTTAGAAACTTATTTTATTGAAAAGTTGATTACTCTTATTAATAGAAGTCTGTTGCTGGTTATCTGAATTCTGTGCTAACATAAAATAACGTCTTTCACATACGATTTGCGCACAATAAATAAAAATATTTTGTATAAACCCGCGAATATAACGCCGGGAGTGGACGTCTTGGTTCGTATCCATAACCAAAATAATAACAAACAAAAAAATGAAATAGACAACAACAATAGCCCTAAAAATAATATAGGACAAAACAGAAACAAAATCTATAATAGTTTAAATTCATTAGAATATAACCAGATGCGGGATCTTTACAACAGAAAAAGAAGTTAGATTATTGGATAGGAAAAATATATTCTGTTTTAGACGAAGATGACAAAAAAGATGTATTAAAATTTCTTGAAATAATGCAAGAAAAAGATCAAAAGCATTCTAACTATTACTAGATGTATCAGTATAATTATACAAATAAGGAAACAAATTGATAAACCATTATCAAAAGTAACTAAAGATGATATAAAACTAATTTTTCAATGGATGGATAAAGATTAGTAGTTCTATTCAATATTACAATAATATTAATTAAAAGTTATTTTTATTGATTATGTTTAAAAATTTTATTGAAAAAGAGTAGGTAAAGGCACAAAGATGAAAACATTAATTCACTCTATCCATAGACTTGTTCAAATTTACTATTAAATCTATTTACTTAAAGAAGAGAAAAATATTTTTATAAAACAAGAAAAAGTTTAAAATATTAGTAACATAATATTATAACATTTCAAAATCTGAAAGATTCACAATTGACATACAGGTAATCAACAAGACATTTGTTACCCTTATAATAACTTAGATTATATTCTTTAACTTCAAATTTTTCTATTTACTAAAAATTACATTTAGTATTTTATTTTTTTAGTTTATTATTTGCAATATAAAGATAAATCCAATATAGAAAATATATTATAGGTATATGTTTTATTTTAAAGAAAGAAAATGAAAAATTGTTTGAATAAATATACTATTGGAACCTGTTAGTTAAGAGCCTATCCGAAAAGTAGTTTACAGTATTTTAGTTATGGTATAACAGACTCTTTAGACAAAGCTAAATCTATTTAGTATCTTAAACTTTATGAGATAATTTATTTGATATCTATAACTTCTGGAATTGATTCATCATATGAAATACCAGACGCATTATGGAACAGGATTGTTCTTCTTTTACCAAAGACAAAAAGAAATAAGAAGAAAAGTGGTCGTCCTAGGATGGATGATAGAAAGGCAATGACTGCTATATTCTATACATAACACGTACTGGATGTCAGTGGAAAGCACTACCACAAAGAAGTCTTGGTGCATCCAGTACTGTACATGACAGATTTCAGGAATGGAGACGAGATAGTCTGGACCCATTAAAAATGAGAACACCTTGTAATGGAGACTTTTTTACTCCTATCATTACAGATATAGAAGGAGGTCAGAAAGATGCAAGGTGGTAAAGAAAATAACAACAATACTAGAAGATGGACACCAGAAGACAAGACAAGGATTGTAATGGAATCATTGACTACAAACATTACAGTAGCAGAGCTATGCAGAAAGTACAAATCTCAATCCAAATGTGTTCTACAATTGGAAACAGAAATTCATAGAAGGTGGCAGAATGGCATTGTCAGGTTCAAATAAAGAGAACACCATAAACAAGAATAAAGAAGTAGAGATTGAGCGTCTAAAGAAGATAATTGGTGAACAAACAATAGCAATAGATGCTTTTAAAAAAACATTAGAAAAAGGGAGGACAGGTTAGCCGTGGTCAAAACAATATTAAACAACAACAAAAGAATGAGCATTAGAAAGACGCTAGCATATTCCGGTTGTAGTAAAAATATGTACTACAATAATAGAAAAAATAATTATAGAAATCATATTGCATCATCATCATCATCATCAACAACAACAATAACAACAACACTACCGCCTACCTCAACAGATTCTATAATAGAAGAAAAGATACAGCAAATTTCTCTGCAAAGACCAACTTATGGTACCAGGAGAATGGCTGCAATGCTGACAAGAATTCTTGGAAGACCAGTCAACAGAAAGAAGGTACAGAGAATTTTCAGAAAGATGGGCTACATTACACCATCTAAAAGTAAGAAGGAAATCATATGTTCAAAACCAGTTGTAAAAGCAGATAGACCAAACCAGGTATGGGAGGCAGACCTTACCTACATACACTGTGGTATTGATGGATGGGGCTACCTCTTTAACGTATTTGATGTATTTACAAGGGAATGGGTTGGTTACTGTTTTGACCTGTCAGCAGTAAAAGAAAATGCAATAATCTCGATAGAAAATGCTCTTGTAACACACAAGGATATAGTACCTGAAAACCTGGTTATTAGAACAGACAACGGCTCACAGTATACAAGCAAGGCATTCAGAAAATCTTTATCTGTACTGGGATTGAAACTGGAACATATTTACTACAACACGCCAGAACAGAATGGACACATCGAATCATTCCACAAGACACTAAAGAAGGAATACATCTGGCCAAATGATTTCCAGAACTATCAGGAAGCAGAATCTACAATAAGAGATGCATTCACTGATTACAACCAGAATAGAATACATTCTGCACTGAGATATCTGACACCCTGAATTCATTTCAGAATGGAAAATGCAGCAAGACATTGAGGAAAAGGAGAAGAAGGTGATAAATATTGGTAATGAAAAATAATATCCATAAAATAATGGGAAAAATGTTCCCAAAAATATGGGTCCAGTCCAAAGATGGTGTATTCAAACGTATGTGGATTGATGGTCTAAAATTATACGATGAAAAAATTGGTATAAATTGGAAATGGCAATCAATGGATGGTGTAATAACAAAAGCACCGCTTGGGGGAAAAAAGTACAGGACCAAACCCAACAGACAGAAGTAAATCAGGTACCAAACGTAGCCTTCTTGTAGATGGTCAAGGTATTCCTCTTGGAATCACTGTAGATAGTGCTAACAGACATGATATGAAGATGACAAAAGCAACACTTCAGAGTATAGTGGTTTGCAGACCATCATCATCTATAACAAATACCCAACAACAACACATCTGTCTTGACAAGGGTTATGACTATCCTGAGGTATACGAGTTACTTGAGGAATATGGTTATACCATGCATGTTTGCAAGAGAGGAGGAGAAGAATACAATAATGGTAACAAAAAGAAGAGAAGAAGGATACCAAAATATAGAGCAAGAAGATGGGTAGTTGAAAGAACACACTCATGGATGAATAGATTCAGGCGGTTATTGATTAGATGGGAAAAGAAGGAAGATAACTATATTGCGATATTACATTTTGCGTGTGCTTGGATAACATATAAGAGAGGAGGTGTTTTCGGATAGGCTCTAAGTCTAAATATTGATTATTGTATTGCCATTACTGTTCCTCATTCTCATTGTCATTATCTCCACCATTCTCATCCTCATTTAGAGGTAGATTTACGATCTCATCAGCTCGCTGGGCTGCACCGACTTGATCGGCAACTACAGTGTTGTTGTTATAAGAAAATACAAGTATCAAGTCATCATTACCTTATTGGGGCTGATAAATTCTAATCATTATTAAACTACTAATATTACTAAGGAGTCTCTATTTTTAGGTGTGACCAAATATTATCAAAATTGTGGTAGTATTGCTGATGGAGAAAAACAATTATTAAAAATATTTATTATTATTATTATATATGAATAAACATGAAAATAGTATAACCAATCCCTCAATAAAAAGCCTTTTTGAGAACAAGAACTTTGCTTTTGTAGCCACATCTATGAAAGATGGATCTCCTCATGTTACTCCTACTTGGGTAGACATTGAAGATAGTTTCATTCTTATCAATACTGCAATAGGAAGGGTAAAACAAAAGAATGTAGCAAGAGATCCACGAGTCTCGTTATCTGTAGCAGATAACAACAATCCTTATCATATGGTTACTGTAACCGGTGAAATTGTTGAGCAGATAACAGGAAAAGAAGCTGAAAGCCATATAGACAAATTGGCAAAGAAATATTTGAATAAAGACAAATATCCTGGAAGGGCACCGGGGGAAAAGAGAATTATACTAAAGATAAAACCTAAAAAAGTAGTTCATATGAAGCAATAAAAATTGCATGATCAGAATATTAAAAGTTGGTTGAATCAGGAGAAAGTATAATCAATTTCTCCTATACCATCAATTAGTATAAGCAGATCAAAATAATAATAATAATAACTATAAATATAAATTCTAAAGGTATAGTATAATTGGTAGACTTTAAAATAAATTTATATAAACTTTGAATTGTTTTTATATCTTTATTATCATATGTTCACTATCATTAAGTAGCCTAATTTTTTTCAATAAAAGCTGTTACTACTGCCGTCCATGCATCACCAATATTTATTTTATTATAACCTCCTCCACCAAGAGCAACTATTCTTCCATTACAATGTTTATGAGCAAGATTATGTAATTTACTTGCTGCATAGTTATGACTATTACGTGTAAAGTTTAAATGGGTTAATGGATCTTGTTTTAGCGAATCTGCACCGCATTGTAATATAATTAACTCTGGTTTTGCTTTGTTATCAATAAAATCTTCTACTCTTTTAAAAGATGCAATAAAATCTTGATCTGTTGAATGAGGATTTAAGGGAATATTTAATTTCGTACCCACAGCATAGCCGGAACCAGTCTCCCATTCTGATCCTGTACCAGGATAGAGAAAACTGCCATCTTCATGGATGTCTGCAATGTATAGGAGAGGATCATCCTCAAACTCATAATAGACACCATCCCCATGGTGTGCGTCTATATCAATGTAGGCTATCCTCTTAATACCATACTTTCTTCTAGCTTCTAATATAGCAATTCCAATGTCATTAAAAATACAAAACCCCGCTGCACTAGTTCTTCTTGAATGATGTAGTCCACCAATAGGATTAAATGCATGTTCTATCCCATTTTTTTTCCTAATTACAATATCAAATGCTTTTAAAGTTGACCCGACAACATATGAAGATGCTTCAAATACCCCTCTAAAAGCAGGTGTATCACCCATATCTAAATACCCATTACCAGTTTTTCCAGCCTTCTTAACAAAGTCCACATAATCTTTGTCATGAAAGGATATTATAGATTCTTCCAAAACCAATTCTGGTTCTTCAATCAAAATTTCTGGAGATTTATCTAAACCCATTTGTTGGAATTTGGACCAAAAATCATAGATTCTTTCATTGTTCCAAGGATGTGATCTTCCGAATCCATATCTTGAGAGCTCTTCACCAAATAATATGGCTGTTAAACACATTAACAAATAATAAACAACAAACGCAATAAAAGAATCCTCAAACAAAGATGGTTATTATGTAATATTTCGCATACATCTACGAATTCCTTTAATCCTAGGCCATTAAATTCATGCAAAAATTTTATCTATCGATATATGAGAGATAGAGAGTCAATATAGAAGTATTTTTTTAATTAGTCCCGAGGCAATAGATAACAGATTTTTTAGGTAATTAAGGTATTTAAAATCTAATAAAAATGGATTTAGCATATTTTTTATAATATAGTATATCTTCTAATATATGCAAGATCTTAGAATCATTATATTACATGTTATGTTTTTGTTTTTGATGTTCACCCAATTTGTCTAAACTATCAAAAGTCTGTTTGCATATGTCACATATTAGTGGATTCAAATTACTATCGTTATAGTCTAATCCAGGTTCGCCTTGGTCCATAACTAAATTAATACAATATTATATATTAAAGCTATTAAATATTTTTTATATAATATTGAAATCTTGATGAATTAGAATTGTCAAAATAATTTTGTTATTATATTACTTAGAAAACAAAGTCTAAAATATACTCGCTTTTTCTATTATTACATGTCACAAGCTGAATGGTTTACTACTTATTTACAATATGAAACTCTAAAAGATATGTTAAGTGTTATACTTTATACGTCACAATCTTTTATGACTATAACGCCATTACTTTACCATATAACATATCATAAAAAGGAAATATTATTTATTCATACAGGCATAGTTGGAGGCATTGTTGCTCATTATAATATTATTGAAGAAAAACCGAGAAAGAAATTCATTGAATTAAATAAAATGACAGGTAATTTTACTTTTGTTGATAGTATTGGTAGCAATTCTCAATCTATCTATATTCCTATTGTAAAATTGGTAAAATCCACTCTTACATTTCCAATAGATAATGTGGAAGTGAGGTAAAGCTTATAGCAGTACCTTAGATGGCATATAGATTCATCATTAATTTTTTTTTGTTGAAACAGTCTATAAATTCAAAGTTTACCATAAACCAGTATTCATTTATTTTATATTGACGATGATTCTAATTGGTCTTTATTCTATTTCCTTTTGAAGAAATTATAGACCAGATATATTCTATTTTATCATCATCAGCTTATTTTACATTATCTTGATTAGATTTTAATTCTATTCCATTTCTATCTTTATTTTTTTTATCAAATCATCTATGGATATTGGTTTTTTAATTATACATCCTGAATATTCTTGAACTCTTTGATAACTTAAGTCGAATGCAGTTATAAAACATATTTTGATTTTTTCATCTTTATCTTTTATTTTTTGAGCTAGTTCAATACCATCCATTTCTGGCATCTTTATATCCAAAAGTGCTAATTTGTAAAAATGTACTTTGAAATTAACTAATGCTTCAATTGGATTAGTAAACGTATCTACTGAAAAACCATTAGACTGTAATCCAAGACTAAAAGCCAGAGCTATATCATGCTCATCATCTACGAGCAAAATTTTGTTATTTTCACCCATTGGTATGTCTTTACTTTGTTTCTTTTTTATTTATCTCTGTTATTAAAGTTATTGTTGATATTGCTTTTTCCTAGTGGTAACTTAAAACAAAAAATAAATCCACAATTATCATCTTTGCTATTATTTTCTATCCATATTTTTCCACCATGAGCTTCTATAATATGTTTAGAGATATACAATCCTAAACCTATTCCTTCAAAAGATTTTGTAATAAACTTTGAAAATAGATTAGGCAATATTTCTGGATCGACACCTGTACCAGTATCTCTAACGGTCACTAAGGCATAATTATTATCATTATTATTATCTTCTTCTTTCTTTTCAATGGAAACAAATATTTCTCCTGCTTTAGTAAATTTAATAGCGTTACTTAGAAGGTTGGAAACTACTTCAGAAATTCTTTCTTTATCAGCTTCTATTAACAAAGTCTCTTTAAATGGTTTAAAATATATCTTTACTTTACAATTATCATTTACAATAAGAGTCTTATAATCATCTATAATATTTGATATAACTTCATTAAGATCAAATAGTTCTTTGTTTAATGTAAAGGCCCCGCTTTCAATCTTAGCAACATCTAATATGTCATTAGAAAGTCTTTGGAGTCTAATGGAATTTCTATTTATCGCTTGTGTAAACTCTTTTTGTCTTTCAGGATATATTTGTAATAGTTGAGAATATGTCAAAATAGCCTGAACAGGTGTCTTCATCTCATGACTTGCAATATTTATGAAATCTTTTTGCATTTTATCATGAACTTTTAGTTCTTCATTGGCTAATGCAATTTCTTGATTTGATAATACAAGTTTTCTATTTGTTTCTTGTAATTCTTTTGTTCTTTTCTTTACTTCATTATTAAGAGCACTATTCCATTTTATTAGAAACATAATAAAAATAGTGATTGCAACAATAGTACCAACAATTAATGAGAACATTCCTAACTTCTCTCCAAATAACACATTATCAATCTCTGAATAAATTGTATCAGTAGGGGTAACTATTTGAACAAAATACAAAGGCGTATCTTGGATAAATAGAACAGGAACATTAGTAGTTAATTCGTTCACCCTTTCCATAATCATAAATTGCATACCCTGGAATCCCGTGTAATAGATTTCGTGTAAGATTTTTTAAAATGGAATTATGATTTGTAAAATTTTGTACAAATTCACTAAAAAAATTCTTTCCCAGTAAACTTTTATCTGCACCAACTGCAAGCATAGTTCCTTTCTTATCAAATACAACTAAGAATTGAGAATTAATATCATGTATATTTCCATAGTGAGAGAAAAAAGCCTCGGTAGGTATTTTTGCTTCAACTATACCCATATATTCTCCACTACTGCTATTTACTATTGGAACAGCTAATGCAATTCTTTCTATATTATCCATTCCCTTAAATCCATCTGAAAAAGTTGATTGTAGGGTATTTCTTGTTTCTTGTATATAATCTCTAAATGAAAGATCTATATTTAAAAAACTTCTTGTACCTTCTGCAACGATTTCATGTGTAGCTATATCATCTTTATCTGTAATTAAAATTGTATCCACTTTTGTCACATTATTAACTTCAGAAAATTTTTCTCGCATCATCTTATCAATCCTATCGCCAGAAAGAAGACCTTGTTGTAAAAGGCTAGAATCTGCAATTCCTTGAAGGATAGACATAATTAGTTTAAGATCTGAGCTAATATGGTCAGAGATCCTTTGTGTAGATTCTATTTGACGGTCTTTATATTGAGTAAATATACTATTTTTAACATTCTGTTCGGTAGTATTTTGTTGATAAAAGAATAAACCAAATGAAGAAATTATTATTAAAACTACAGAGATAATTCCTATTTCCTTTCTCTTTCTAGAGAAGAAATCACTACTACCAGCAGAATTTATCATTTCTTCTTCTTTTCCATCTACCTACTACTAAGAATATTGTTGTAGAGAAATGTATAAAATTCTTTTTTTTATAAATTTAATTCTTCTTATTAGAAACATCTACAGTATCATCATATCTTTCTGGTACAACAATCTTTCCATTAATTATATCTTCTTTAAGCTGATTGAATTTTATTTTTACATCTTCTGGCACACTATTCTCCAAGCTATAAAATGGTGCAATATAGATTATCCCATCACCTTTTGCTCCCTTGTAATACTCTAATCCAGGTTTGAATACTTGTCCACTAAAATTACCTTTTTGAATCATTTTAACAGCTTGATCAAATGCCTTTTCTACATCCAATACAAAGGAGGTGAGAACAGTATTTGGAGCTAGTTTATGTCTGATCAGAAACAGCACCAAATGCAAATATCTTTTTTTCTTTGGCTGCTTCTATAACACCCAAGCCAGATGTATCTGCTACATGTAACATAAAGTCAGCACCACCATCATTTATTTGAGCAAGTGCAGCTTCTTTTCCTTTAATTGGATTATCCCAATCATCTAAAAATGTAGATAATATTCTTACATTTGGATTAATTTCTTTTGCACCTTGCTTGTAACCTTCAAGAATATTAATTAAATTTGGATATTTTTCTCCTCCTACAAATCCAATAACGTTTGTTTTAGACATCATTGCTGCAAGTGCACCTAATAGATATGTGCCTTCTTGTTGCATTGGAAAGATAGAAGCTACATTGGTAGCATTTACAAGTCCCGTAAAAATCACAAATTTTGTATTAGGATAATCTTTGGCTACCTTTATAGCAGGCGCTCCCCATTCAAAACCATGAGCTATAATCAAATCATAACCAGCATTAGCATATTCTCTTAATGTAATTTCTATATCTGGGATAGCTACATTTTCTTTAAAATCAATATCATAACCATATTTTATTTCTAATGCTCTTGCAGCATTATATCCAAAGGCACCCCAACCTGCATCACTAAATAAACCATCAGTTAGTAAGGCTATTTTCAGATTTTTTATATTAGAATTATTTTTCTGTTCATATAATCCATGAGTAGTTATTGTTGTTTGTTCAATAGTGTATCTATCATAAAAAGCGTATGAGGACAAACTAAGTTGTAATGGTCCACTTACTAATGTAATTGCGATAGCGAGAATGAAAAGATATTCCTCCTTTTCTTTGAATATCATAAAAAATGCTAAACTATTATTATAATAATCTATATTAAAATTATCTATACTTTCTTGTGTATTTTTACCTTGTTAAAGTAATCTTTTATTTGTAGAACCAAGAGACATATGTCATCTCTCTCCTACAACAACAGGTATTAATAATATCCTGTCCAGTTTAAGTCCTTTACCAATCTAGCATAACACCCAGTATCTCTCTTTCCAGAGTACCTTTCTTCAGGATAATCTCCAGTAGTAGATACTTTCTTGCCATTGTTGTACCAGTCAACGTAAATAGATATACATTCGTCAATGGCATGTAGGTCCATGCTATTTCCCAGCCTGTGTCTTAAGAACCTCTTCAGTCCTTTCTGCAAGTTAGATAGTTTACCCATTGTTTGTGTGGATGATGTACTGATGTCCAGATATGTTTGTCTATCAGGTACTGGTCACAATATTTTTTCATTACGGAATTTCTTCTACTAAACTGGCTGCCATTGTCAGTAAGCAGATTTCCATAATTCCAGTCATGCAGATTCTTCATACCTTCTACTACAGTATCATCCTTCTCATCTTTCAGTCGTAACGCCCATCCCTTCCTGGAATGATCATCTTCCATTGTAAGTAGTGGTACTCCATTAAATCTTGTCAGGTCAGCCTGTATCAGATCATCAGGATTATCCCATTCAAAAAACTGGTATTCTATTCTTCTGACCAGTCTTTTCTCAGCGTCAACAAGTTGATGTCTTGTCAATATGTTGTAGGCTGTAGTCTTGCTAATGTGCTCCTCTTCTCTCCTCTACCTTCTCTACATTCAGACTCTCATTTACAATATTTACCAGCTGTTCTGAACCAAAACCGGTAGCATTTCTTACCTCGACTATCCTTTTCTCTATATCGTTAGGAGTCCTGTTTGGACTGTTATGTGGTCTTTTGGATCTGAACCTCAGACCTATAATACCTTCTTCTCTGAACCTTTTTACCATTCGCTGCAACTGACGTTTTTACTCCTGCTAATCATGTACGCAGCTTCTTGTCTTGTTATCCTGATCAGGTCACTAACGAGTGTTCTGACTACTGCATGATACCGCTTTCTAACTATTTCTGACTCTTTCTTTAATATGTCGATATGCCATTTCTCTAAATACACCTCTCCTTGTACAATAATCATTGATTTTCACTTCTTTGTTTATTGTGAAGGAGGGGTGACGCATGTCTCAGCTTACCAAAAGTAATCTTTTATTTAGATTTAAAAACTATATAAAACATTAAAAGACAAATTATTTCTGATATCTAGATTGAGTAATTTGTAGCCATATTTGAGGATAAAATTTACCTTAACTCAAATCTTTATTATTAATTTTTTTTAGGTTATAAAATAAGTTTTCTTAGGCAATTCTCAATTAGAAATCAAAAGAAGATGATGATGATGATAAATCAAAATATCATCTAATCTATAGAGCAAATAATCTTTATCAATTTATAAAATGATTATTGATGATCAGAGAGAGAGAAAGAGAGTAGTATTTAATTAAAAATTTTGGTAATAAATAATAATAGTAACAACAACAAAAACAATATTATAATTAATTAAAAAGAAAAAAAGAAATTTTTTATTTTATCTATCTATCTATTGTATGATCTTTCTATTTTTCGTGCATAATTGAAGTTATTTTGCACGATATCGCTGTAATATCTTTGTGTGAGTTCTATTAATTTATTGAAATTTTCTATACCGCTTGCAATAAGTTCATTTACGAAATTTGTTGAATTAACTGTATAATCTTGTATGTTTTTATCTAGTGTGGTATGTGTTTCAGAATATCTTTGTGGAATATTGAAATTTTTCCATGATTTATTGATGTTATCAAAGAATTGAACATAAGATGATTGATATGTATCAAAGACATTTTTTTGTAATTCTATAACATTGTTTGATATTTCTTGTATTGTTTTGCTGATCTGTTCTTGAGAGTTCCTGAAAATATCTGCATTCTTTTCAAAGATTCTTTTATTATCTTCTTGAAATTTATTTACATTTTGATTAATTTTTTCTGTAGTTTGAGAGAGGTTGGATGCTGTATCCTTATATTGTTGTCTCTGTTGTTCTAGATATCTGTCTGTGGTTTCCTTAAATTGGTTGGTAGTACTTTCTTTTACATTATCTTTTTTAGTTGAAGACATATGTACTAAATTTATCGCTAAGTCATATTAAGATTAATACTATTGACTATATACTCTTCATTTCATTATATAGAAAATTGGTTTCATGTATAGAAATATATCTTGTAAATAAAATTAACTCCAAAAGTTAGACACCGGGATTGGGACTCGAATCTCGAAGCATTATTTCGGGGTTATAATGTTATTCTATGACTGAAATAATTAATAATAAACACGAAAAAAAGAATCAATAATTTAAAGTATAGATTGAAAAATACTAATTTAATTATACTTACTACAAGAAACACCATAAAATAAATGATGATATAATTAAATCAATCAATTATAAATTCAAGGCATTATTCACAAATTTCTCATATTTTTCTTTTGGAGAAAGTCCAACAGTTCTGGCTACTTCATTCCCATTTTTAAATAATATTAACGAAGGTATAGAT
>CAWIYT010000181.1:0-9044 GCA_963840085.1 uncultured Nitrososphaerales archaeon | reverse complement strand
GTGTCAAGTTCAAAAATAAAGAAAAAGCTATAAGGTCAGGAATAGTAAATACTAGACAAAGTAGTTACGAAATGAGGGATATCTATAATAGAAAAATCAAATTAGAACATTGGATTCAAATAATTCACAAAGAGCTAAAAGACATGGAAGCTGACAAAAAAGATATCTTAAAATTTGTCCATCATTTACAAGAAAAAGACAAGAGTATACTATGGATTATTAGATGTATTACAGCTCTATTACAACTAAGAAGAGAACTAAATAAACAATTCTCTCAAGTCACGAAGGATGATATAAAGAAATTATTTAATTGGATGAATGATAAGGGGTACAAGTCATCGACACATGAAAAGTATCGGGTAATTTTAAAGACATTTTATAAAATTGTTTATGGAAATAATGAAGAATACCCCGACTGTGTTAAATGGTTTTCAGTATCTGTAGGAAAAGATATAAAAAATAAGGAAAAAGGGCTTGATATTGCAGAGTATCTTGACGAAAATGAAGTTCCTATTTTAATAGATGCGGCACCAACAATTCAAAAGAAAGCATTTCTCGCTTGTATGTATGAATCAGGGTCACGTCCAGAAGAATTTCTGAGATTAACAAATATAGATATAAAAATAGATACTAATGGAGCAATATTATTTTTAAGAGGAAAAACTGGAGAAAGAAGAGTTAGAATTGTTTCATTTGCTAAAATGTTACAACAATGGCTGGAAATACATCCATTAAAAGACAAACATCAATTTCCTTTATGGATTAGTCAAGCAACTAATTACATGAATGATTCTTTAGGATTAAGAGGAGCTCAAAAAATAATTGAAGAAGCATTATTGAAAGCTAATTTGGATAAGCATAAACGCTTGTACTTGTTAAGGCATAGCAGGGCTACTCATCTTTGCAAACATTTGACAGAAGCACAAATGTGTGTTTTCTTTGGTTGGGCTATTGGGACAAAAGTAGTAAGACGTTATATTCACTTATCTGGAAAAGACTTGGATAATACGTTGTTAGCAATAGGTGAAGGTAGGCAGATTCAATACCAGGAATATCAACTTAAAACTATAAAATGTAATAGATGTTCAGAAATATTAAGTCCAACACAACAATTTTGTAGTCGATGCGGTTTATCGTCTGATTTAACTCAACAATATAGTACGGAAAATAAAATAATTAAGGAAAATCATGAACTCAGACAACAGGTCCAATCTGTAAGAGAAGAAATGAATACCAAACTAAATGATATAATGAATTTGATTCAACAAAATCCAAAGTTATCTTATGTAAAACCTGAAATTTTAGAAAAAATAAATGAAAGCTAAAAAAGTAAAAATAATGTCTACTTAATGAAAGATATTTAAATTAAAATTCATATAATAAATTTCGTAAAAATTCTTGCTCTTTTTCTAAACATTCTTCCATTATTGTTATCATCTTTCTTTTATAATCTTTAAAGAGATTATTAAATTCACTCTGATTATCATTTCCTAAAAATGGATAAAGATAGGCGAAGTAATGAATTATTTCGGTAAAATATCTTTTTGTAATCCAGTAATTTATCATATCATTGTTATTATCATCCAAATCTAGGTTACTATATCCTTCATCAAAATTTATTTGATGGTTAAGTTCATCTGCAATTTTTCTTAAAATTTTAACTTCATAATACTTTTGAAAATGCTTAGAAGAACTAATTTTATTAATTATTTGTTTCATTTCTATATAGTTAGAAAGAAATGGAAATTTCTTTGAGTAATGTTCAGCTAAATTTTCGATAACTCTTGATATTTGTGGATTGTGATTTATTTTTCTTTTTTTAATTTTATTTTCATCAGAATTATTATTGTTTTCATTATAGATTTCTGCTAATATATATAAAATTAAGCCTCGTATGTTTAAAGAGTAGACATATAATTCATTGTTCATATAAATTTCCTCAATCTCACGATTTAGTTCTTCTTTAGTGGTTTGTGATTCTAAATTTTTATAAATATCTCTTTTTTGAGTTACCATCTTTTGATATTTTGATTTTAATTCTTTATCTAGAAAAAGTATTTTCTTATTATAAAATAAATCAATAAAAGATTCTAACTGATTTTTCATAATAGAATTTGGAATGCATATTTTATTTCTATCTTTAATAAGAAAATAAAAAGAATTTTTCTTAATATTTTTATTAGTATATGATACATTTACAAAACGAGATGAATCTTTCTTCATTACAATTTTTTTATCATAATCTATTTCTATTTGAATGATATTGTTACCAATATCAGTAATATTAATATCTTCATAATAATCCAAATCACTTTGTAATAAATCCTTAAAGTAATCCAATAATCTTTTTTTATGATAAATATTTTTAGTAATTGTATCCCAATTAAAAAGATATTGAAAATGACTATCAATAAAACTCACATGTAATTTTTTAATCATTTCATAGACATATGGACTGCTTGTTTGTGCAAATTCTTTTTTTTCTTCCAGTTTTTTTTTGATTTGATAGGTTGTAAGTGGTTTAGGAGATGTTCCTACTATCCAAAGTAAATCTCTATATTTTTCTTTGGTAAGATAGGTATGCTTATTTTCAAACAATCATGCTCAATATGGTAAGAAAATATTCTTTATATATAGTAAACCTATTCATCAATGATGTTTAAGTTTATTAAATTAAAACAATCAACATATGATGAATTAGTTAAAGATGCAACTTATCGAGATACAATGGATAGTATAGTACAAAGACTTTTGAAATACAAAAATTTAGAGAGAACAACTAATAATGACTGATATTTTTTTAAAACATAAAGAATTTTCTACCCAAACTTGTAATGCCTTTGGATGTTATAATAAAGCAACATTAAAAATTGTACTTCCAGTTGGTGCCAAATCACTCACAATATTTGTCTGTGAAAATTGTAAACCAAAATTTGAAAATTGAACTAACATGATAACTCAATCAATCTTGTTATGCTCATCTAAAAATACAAATAAAATTGATTAATAATCAATCTGTAGCAGAAAATGGACCAATTGATGTATTTGAAAATAGACCAACTGAACAATTAGTCCATAGTTATGGACAAGGTAAAATGGATTTCAAATAAAGAATTAGAAGAACTTGCAATTGAAAAAATATAAAATAAATGGAAAAGGTATAACATTTTAAGATGTAATTAAAAAATTTCAATGTTCAAAAGCAAAAAGCTCAACTTAGACTAAAGAATGCATGTATAGAAAAAGTGATAAAAATGGCAAAAAAATCTCAATTTTATTTACATTAGATAATGAGAGAACAAAGCCACAACAATATTTTCCATCAATGTATAAAGGCAACAATTATTGAAAATAAAAGAAATAGACTAATTGACCCTACAGGGGATACCTACTTTAACAAAGGACATTCTTCAACATATCCATTACATAACGCTATTGAAAATCAGATAGTACAATCATTTCTACTTCAATTGTCTTTATTACCTTTTCAACCATTAAATATGCATAATATTCACTTATGGACCATTATCGATAAGAGCCATTATGAAGAATTAAAACTAAAACCTGCTTTTAATAAAACTAAAATAGTAAGAGAAAGAATTGGTCTAAGAGAAGTTATCTTCAAATTCAATAAGAAAGGTAGTATTGAAATTGAAGTAGGATGTTCCAGGAATCCATTTCCATTAGAAACAGATTATGATGTGCTAAATATTTTCGTATTTCTTGGGCAGGTTAAAGAGAGATTAGCAATTATTCTTATCTGACCCTCGGGAAAGAATAGTTCCACCAGTAGATAATTGGATTTTAAAATATTGTGATTTTAATAAAGATATTGAGATTGATGATAAAAATATTGGTCAATTAATGGATTTGAATATACAAGTAAAGTATGCTGGTAAAGCTTTCAGATTATATGTTAAAAATCTAGAAGACAGATTTGTTTTAAGAGGAGAAAAAGTAATGAAAGTTAATAAACCTATAAGTATTTTTTTGGATGATGCAATACTAAATCCATTTCATTTGATTAATAGTAAAGTCAATGAACTTATCAACAATATTGTTGCAAGAATAGTAACTGATATGAATCATAGAATTGATAATCTAGAAAAATTAGTAAATGGAGATAAATAATTTACCTAATTTAAATTAAATTTGTCCAAACTTTTTACCACTAGTTTTGTATCTCAAATTAATTCATCATAGTTTCGATAACATCTATATAACTTTCATATTGAGATTCTATCTCTTAAATTAACACCATTTATCAAAACAGCTATAAAAGGCAATAACTAGCTAAAATTATTAGTTAGGTACTAATGATTTTAATAAATTGGTTTAAATCTAACATTAAAAAATATGTTATTTTAGATGAAAAGAAAAGTAATACCAATAATACTTATCGTAGGCATTTTAATTTCGATAATATTACTACTTTTCGGGGGAATTACAAATCTCAGTGGAATAAGTGCACTAATTGCAATACCAATAGCAGGGTTAAGTCTATTCTCAAAGTTGAGGAGAACTCAAACCGATTTTTTAGAAATCATGCACCTAAAATAACCACAATAATAAATCAGGTCTTTGGTAAGACTTCCTCATACTCTTCAATTGGAAACTTCACTTATACAGATGAATTTCTAATTTTACAACCTGCTCCCATAGAAAATATGGTTCTTGCTGTACAACATCTCGAATCTGGATATCCTGAATTGAATTCTTTGAGACTAGAAGTAGAAGATGAAATAAATTCAAAATTAGAAGATTTGAAGAAAGATAAAAGAGAAATTGAATCAAAAATAAAACAATTTATTAACTTAAATAAATTCACCTTCAGACAAGGAACAGATGAAACCCTTCCAAATACTACTATAATACAAAATGTCTATAATTCAAATTTCTTCTCTGGAATAATTGAATCAATCCATTATAATAATAGATATTTGAATATGCGACCCAATTTTTTATGGAATAAAAATAAAAAAGGTGAAGATTTGCCCAAATTAGACTATGTTTTATTATCTATTATTTCACAAATTCATGAAAATGATAAATATATTATTGCTATAGGTTCAGAAGAAAATATTGAAAATTTAAAAATAGAAATAGAAAATCTATTAGATTCTAATTACGAACTAAAAGAATTAGTTGATAAATATTATAACAATTATAATGAAATTTTAAATAATAAGAATTTAAAGAGATTTGTTGATGATATTAACGAGCTATATACTAAAATTTATACTAGTGAAGAAAAACTAAAAGGAAAATGTAAAGAATGTCCTAATTGGTTAGATTATTTTGGATGAATTTTGTATTAACGTCATGATTTATTATCTCCTTTAATCATAATTCCGCATTTTTCTGCTGGTGTTTTTCCTTCTAATGTTTCATGTGGTTTAACAAAAATGTAGTAAATTCTTTGGCCTTCTGCCACTGCACTTTTATGAATTAGGTTTTAAAAGTTAGAATTGATTATTTGTATATTAATAATTAGAAATATAAAATTAATATATTATCATTATAAAGGAGAAAAAAGAAAAAATGAGAACAGCAGTAAAAGGGATTATAATTACAATACCTATAGTAATACTTGCATCTCTTATCTTCGTCTATTTAATCTCTATATCTTAAGTTTCAAATGAAGAGATAGATAAACAAGTAGAGAATTTACAAACTAAATACAGACAAGATTTTAGTGAGGAAATAAGGGAACATCCAGCATACAGAGTAATAGGTAAAGTTTTAGGAGAACCTAACGTAAAAGAGATGTATAGAGACTATCTTGAAGCATTGAATTATGGAAATAAAGAGGATGTAGATAGAACGTATGAGAGATTTAAGAACTATGTTGAAACAAGAGTAGAAACTAACTTCAGACAAGAATATCCTTTAGAACCTTTTGCAGGTAATCTAGGTGAATTGATTTTTGGAAAGCAATAAAAAACTAAGTAAATAATATTTTTTATTCTCAGTTAGGGCTACAATTTGGGAATAAAAATTTTGTAGAGAGGCATTGATATTTATTTTATAGTCAAGAATACTATAGTTATCGTCTTTTTTTGTAGAGGTTGTAATTTTGATAGAATTTTTTCATCTATTATCATTATAATAATAAATTCTGAATATTGAAATGTCACCAATTTAGATACATAATATAGCTAATAATGCTTCAAACTTTTGAAATATATATTCCAATTATATCAATTAATGGCTAAATTAAGTGCAAGAAAAAATGCAGTTTTTTTAGCTATTAGTACATTAATTGCAGTAGTAATTGCCATAGCCTCTCCTCCAATTCTAAATGTGGAAGCATATTCAAACTATGAAAAAAAATTAGATGATTATGGGATTCCCTGGGTATATTATGAGACGAAAATTGATGGAAAAGAAGTCGGATTTCAAAGGAATCCAGTTACTACAGCTCATCAAGCAAATGAATTTTATGATATATATAAAGTAAACAATGATGAAAATTCAAAAACATATTTTCTCAATAATGTCAATTGGCTTGTAAATAATGCAGTTCCAAAAGAAGATTATTTATTGTTACAATATAATTTTCCTCTACCTATTTACAATTTAAAAGCACCTTGGTTTTCTGCTATGGCTAATGGTCTAGCCATTCAAGTTTTAATTAAAGCACACGAACTTACACAAGATTTTAGATATTTGATTGCTGCAAAAAGCTTACTAAATGCTTTCTTTATAGAAGTAAAAGATGGTGGTATAACTTACAAAGATTCTCCCAATGAGTGGTGGTACGAGGAATATGCTTCAAATGACAAAAATGCAAAAATTTCCCGAGTTTTAAATGGTATGTTATTTACAGTAGTTGCAATATATGACTATTACAAATATACTGATGATTCTGATGCAAAATTACTTTTCGATAAAGGAATAAATTGTATTATAAAAGAATTATACAGATATAATAATAATGGCTATTCCTATTATGACTTACTTGGAAATCCTCCTCATACATATCATCAAATACATGTAGATTTAACAAAAAAACTTTATGATATAACAGGTGAGCTAAATCTTAAAAAATACTCTGAATTGTGGAAAAACTATAATTCACCACCACTACTATAGATTATGTTGCACGTATTTTATAACTAAGATTAATTCTGACTCTTATATAGTATATGAAAGGGTGCAGAAGATTGCGATTCTGCTACATTCAACAATAACCTTAGTGCAGATGTGTTTGTAAATATTGGCTAATCAAAATTAACTAATGGTATTATTCTATAATAATAAACAATTTTTTCATTAGGTTATTCATAGGTTTAAAATTTTAATTATACATTATCTATTTCATTTTTTAACCAATATTCTTATTAATATAATAGTTATCATCGCCTAATATGATTAAGATGTCACTATTAATAATAATGATAATTATTTCATTTGCTATATTACCAATGATAAATGTTGAAGGAGGAGAGAAATATAATTTACCTGAAAATGCCTGTCCTAATTATGGCGGAGAATGGAATGATAAAAAAGAGATATTTAAAATTTAGGACTATGACGAAAAAGCAGCTTATGAAGACTATGTATGCGAGGAGCCAGAAGATTCTGATAGATATACAAAAATATGTAAACCATGGTTATTTGATGATTAAAATAAAAAAATAATTTTTTATATATTTAACAAGATATTTCTTTTATCAACCGAAACTTTATTGTTTTTTGCAACTATCAACCGAAGAGTTTACAAAGCCAGCAAGAAACAAAATTAATATATTACCATTATACGGAGAAAAAGAAAAAATATAGGAGGGATTGTAATACGGCTTTTTGAACTTATGAAAAGATTTTTATCCAAAATTTAAGAGTGACCATATTTGATATATATGACTTTTTATAAAGTAAAATATTGGATAAAAATGAGGTCATATCAGACAAGCCACCTACAGATGCAGAAAGGACCGAACTAATCATGGTTAGGGTGACCCCGTCTGAGAAAGAACTCTTTGAAACGTTAGCGTCTATATTGTCAGAACTTGATGTTGATGAGAAAGGAACAAAAGTAATAAAGAATAATTCACTATCAGATTTTTTACGTATGAGTCTATCAATAGCATCTAATTCTTTTATGTATAACATTTTCCAAGATTCTCGTGTGATGAGTAGATTTATGAGTAATAAGGCAAAGAACGAGTTTATCACGTTCCGTAAAAAATTCATGAATATTTCTAATGAATTCTCATCCTAATCTTCCAAAAAATATTTAAAATATTAAGTTCATATAATAAAAGCTAAATACCTGTTAGTAGTATCTCCACATAAGACTCCTATTTTAGAACCGCTATCGGTATTACTCAAACTCATATTTTAATTTTTATTGAGTTCATTAATTCTAATACTTTAAAACATAGGTTGTTCCACAATTCATATATATTACTATTATTAGGTAAAATAATAATAACAAATTGGGATTAGGAAAAAGGAGGAAATGATAATACTAGTATTATTTGTAAATGAAAAGAAAATCTATACAATAATACTACTATTGCCATTTCTATTATCTAAGATAGGTTGTGGAATTTTTCCCAATCCCAATTACTGAATAACAAATTCTGGTAGATGGTTGCTATTTCCGTCTCTATACTAATAGTGGATGAACACACAGGCATTCAATGGCATTAGATACCATGTGAAAATAGACATTATTATAGAGAGAATTAGTAGTTATTCAGTGAAAGATATGTACGTTTCCAATAAATAAATTTTGGCAATATATTTTATAGTAAATATGAAATTTATCTTTTGAGTCTGTTAATATAATATTATCAATAATTATGAAATTTTTCCACATTGTAGCGTTTTTCCTGATAATTACACGAATAATATAATATTTCTATATGATAATCTAAAAATAATCTAACATATAAAAGCCAAATATTAATGAGGTGAACCCGCTATCACATGGCAAATTTCTCTCTTAGTATTAGACTATCGTGATAGTGTTTAAATTAATTGGCGATAAAATAAAAAATACAATTTTTTAACTTTTGTTGAAATTAATTAAATAA
>CAWIYT010000180.1:0-24005 GCA_963840085.1 uncultured Nitrososphaerales archaeon | reverse complement strand
TACCATCTCCATTTCCTAAAAGTATAGAGACATCATTGGAACAAGTTAGCTGTTACCAAATCCAAAAAACTGTTAGTGGCGATAGAATCTATTCAATAAGTACATTCTCTATAGTATATGTCTGTGGATTATCTAGTGTTATCTTTCCTTCACATTCGTCTGAGAAATCGGTATAGATAAATAGGTTATTTCCTAAAGTTGAATCTGCAATAAATTCCATAGTGATACATATTTTAGGTGTAACAGTATAAAGTTCTTCTTCAGATACAGTATATGCTCCTGCTTCTATCTCAACATTGGTACAGGTAGATGAGCCTTGAAAGTCGGCTGGAGATGGATTGTTACTTTCTCCTGAAATAGCAAAATCTGAAAGTTAAAAAGGATTAATTCCAAATTACAGGATCTACTTGATAATCTGTATTTTTGATAACTGTTAATGTTTCTGTAGTGTTTGTTGGTGGCTTAGGTGATGGTGATATTATTGGTTGTTGTGGCATCTTGTTATCATTTAAGTTATTACAAATTATTACAAGTTTTTTATCTTTTGATTTAGAATAATATGAAGGTTTACTTTTAGCACTTAATGTTATTTCTTCATTCCGATTAGGAAATATTTGCCCAAATATATTATCATTATTTTCATCATTTGTTAATTATAATTAATTACATCGTAACTTACGCGGTTTACGCAACATTGGAAAGATAGGTGGTGATGTGTTTATCTGAATTTTGCCAAGCAATTCAAATCCATGTCGTTCATAGAATGGAATATTCTTTGGGTTTGATGATTCGAGATAAGCGGGTTTGTTGTCTTGGTCACATATAACTATTGCATACTGCATTAAAGCAGAGCCTAGTCCTTTGCCATGATAAAATGGATCAACTCCAAGAAGGGGTAAGTACCAATGCGGCTCATTTGGATGATAACTACTCATTTTCTCAAATACTTCTGGGGCGTCATTCTTGGCTTCATCAGATCCACTAATTTGTAGCAATGCAATCAATTGATCAACATCAGGATGAACATTTGGTGGAAGCCAAAGAGCTACACCAGAATAATTTCCAACGTAGTAGGCACTCTGATATGAAAATGCTTTTCCTCCAAATGCTTTGGCGAAGATTGAGAAATTTGAAAGATATTTCCGAGTATCTGGCCATACCCAACGTGTGGCAGGATCGGCTACAAATGCTAGTTTCAATGCATCAATAATAGTAGTTTCATCTGCTTCTTTAGCGATTTTAACAATTGGTATTGTCATATAAATATTATCCGCTTTCTATTATATCAGGAATATCTTAAAGGTTTATACAACTAATTTAAATATAATTCAATATTATTTGGTTAAAAGTTATCAAACAAAAATTATTGACTATTCTATTTGTCATCAAAAGAAAAATTAGTTTAATGGACACATTAATCATATAGATTTTATTTTAAAATAGTTTTACTTGGCAAGTTCAAAGATTATAATATGCATTTGTAATATAGAATATAAAATACAACCCTTATCTTTGATAAATTAACATATATTGGAAATATTAAATATGAAATATTTTACTTACCTTCAATATAAAATTCAAAGGAATTAATATTCGAATAAAATTACAGAATGTTTAAAAAGTTCTACTTCTCATAAACATTGAATATTTGTAAAAAAAATTTAGATTTATCAATAATTGCTACTCTTAGAGCCTATCCGAAAACACCTCCTCTCTTATATGTTATCCAAGCACAGACAAAATGTAATATTGCAATATAGTTATCTTCCTTCTTTTCCCATCTAATCAATAATCGCCTGAATCGGTTCATCCATGAGTGTGTTCTCTCAACTACCCACATCTTCTTGCTCTATATTTTGGTATCCTTCTTCTCTTCTTTTTGTTACCATTATTGTAGTCTTCTCCTCTCTTGCAAATATGCATGGTATAACCATATTCCTCAAGTAACTCATATACCTCAGGATAGTCATAACCCTTGTCAAGACAGATGTGTTGTTGTTGGGTATTTGTTGTAGAAGATGATGATGATGGTGGTGGTGGTCTGCAAACCACTATACTCTGAAGAGTTGCTTTTGTCATCTTCATATCATGTCTGTTAGCACCATCTACAGTAATTCCAAGAGGAATGCCCTGACCATCTACAAGAAGGCTACGTTTGGTACCTGATTTACTTCTTCTGTCTGTGGGATTTGGTCCTGTACTTTTTTCCCCCAAGAGGTGCTTTTGTTATTGCACCATCCATTGATTGCCATTTCCAGTTGATACCAACTTTTTTATCATATATTTTTAGACCATCAATCCACATACGTTTGAATACGCCATCTTGTCTCCATTCCTGAAACCTGTCATGTACAGTACTGGATGCACCAAGACTTCTTTGTGGTAATGCTTTCCACTGACATCCAGTACGTGTAATGTAGAAGATAGCATTCATTGCCTTTCTATCATCCATTCTTGGACGACCTGTCTTCTTCTTCTTCTTCCTTTTGGGTTTATGTACAAGAAGAGGGAAAATTTGATTCCATAATTCATCTGGTATTTCATAAGATGAATCGATTCCAGAAATTTCAGATATCAAACTAATCTCGTGATATATAGTGTAGAGACACTTAGCTTTGTCGAATAAATCTATTGTACCATAAACTTAAATACTATAAACTACTTTTCGGATAGGCTCTTAGTATTGCCACTTTCATGCTTTGTTTTAGTCTTCAAAATTTGGAAGCTACAAGTGCATATGTCTATGAGTCAAATGAAAAACCATATAATAAAACCTATCAAGAATATGCTCAAATGCATTGGAATGCCTTTATGAATTTAGACCCTACACAGGCAGCCGCTTCTTCATCCTATCAACATCAAAAATGTTTTTTTATGAAAATTGATAATAAGATATTTCTTCAAGACTTTTTTTCGGAGGGAAAAAAAATTCGAACATTTGAATGTACAATTCCTCAATTACCAATCATTATTCCGGCTTTAACCGAGAGATGTAATTATGGAGAGTTTAATCCAAGCGAGAGAACTGATGAAAAAATATATGAATGTTCTCAGGCACATAATCCTTATGCACTCGTGAAAGTTACAATAGATGGAGAAATTGTTAAGAATATTTAAGATTATAGGAAAACTTCAAATTTTTTTATGTTAAATATAACAAATCCCAATAATTGGCTTGGTACTGAAGTAGGAAGTTGGCGTGCAATAATTGATGCAATAATGTTGGTTGTTGATTTACCAATTGGAGAACATGATATACAGTATGAAGTAACTCAATTAGTTCCTGGGTCGATCATGCCAAGAGATATGCTAGTAACGACAGATGTAAAATACCACCTCATAGTTGAATCAAATCAAACAACTATTGAATAATTTAATTTATATTAATTATCTTGATCGCTTATTAAACGAATTTGCTAAAAGATTTTTTAAAAATTGAAATTAATTCTTATGTATTATTCACGATATTGGTTATTTTAGTATATTTTGATATTTCTTTTTTTGATTATTTAAATTTATTTGAAATTTCTCTTGATAATAGTTCATTATACATAATTTTGTTGATTTTTGTAATACTATTTGCCTTTGTTACAATTTCCTTGTTATCAAAAATCAAAATTACTATGAGTGACTTCCACATTCTTAGAGTTAAGTTTAATATAATTAATTATCTAGTTTATTCATACAATATATCATTATCTGTACTTCTAGCATTTCTTATTTATCAAGTCAGTTTTGAACAAAGTTATAACATTAATTTAATTTACCTGTCACTAATTTTATCACATATTTTTGGACTATTTTTTAGTTTGTCTGGTTCGATAAAATTTTTTCAATGGTTAAAAAGCAATAAAGAAAAGTTATTGATTATGTACTTTATATCTTTTATTTCATTTTCATTTTTGATTGCTCTTTCATTAATATATAATATTTTAGATATATCCGATGCTCCAACAACAGTTAGTCCTGTTGATTTTCGGGAAAAGTTAGCAAAGTCGCCTAATTTTCCATCAATGTATCAGTTCTATCTCTTTACCTATATCTTTTCTTTTTGTTCTATATGGGTGTCTACTTTTATCTTACTTCATGATTATTTAAAGAAAAAATTCATGTTACTTTTATTTATTATGATAATTCCTATGTTACTTTTTTTACTTAATTTGTTACCATATACAGTATAATTTATTGTATATATAATTTCAATCTTTCCATTTCTTTTTGACTTTTATACATTACTTTCTACAATAACTTTTCTTATGGGGCCACTTCTTTTTAGTTTAACCATTTTATTAATTATAAAAAATGAAATTAATAAAAATTTCAAGAAATTAATAATAGTGAACTGGTATTAGCCACATTCTACAGCAGGGCCAAGGGATCTTATAGATGCGAATACCTACTGGAATGTGAAGATCGCTTTTCAGGTATCACGATCTCATAATCAAAATGGCGGCTTCATCAGAAAGCTTACTGTAGGGTATCAAAACGGACAAGCCCTATTTGCTGCAAGAGCAAATTGAGGTACTGAATAAAAAATTAGGGTTAGAATAACTTGCTAGGTTATTTACTTAGCCTTCTCATTAGTCTCCCATATGGCAAAAGCGTTGTTTTCTGTATCAATACAAAGCACAAAGTAACCCATTTCAGGTACAGCAAGGTTTAGGAGCGATTATTTTACCCCCAAGCTTCTCCACTTTAGAGGAGTATTCATCGACCGACTTTACTCCGATATAATTAGTTACTCGATGTTCTGGCATTTGTCTTTTCATTATTCCTCCACCTAATGCTTTGTTTCCTTTATAATCTGTTGTTGTGATTATCCAATATTCCATTGGCTGAGCTGTACTGCAGAAGTTAGCCGACTATCATCTGTAACTGACAATTTTTCTATTTTCCATCCAAAGAGATCAGTATAGAATTTCTTTGACCTTTCGATATCATCTGCAGGTATTTCAAAATGAACTATTGTTGGCATATGTTATTAATCACCTACACTACAAATATGGTTAAACTCACTCATTATGGCTGAATCTGGAGTTATCAGGTTGATGAACTGTTTGTAAAGTCACTCTGTATTATCATCACTTGTACACTTTGCGATGTATTCGTCTTTGTGCTTGCTATCTCTAAAGAAGATTTGTTCCATACAAACCTCCTCGTCTTGGCTTGGCGAGGCACTTTTGGCTATGTTAGTAAAAACTGCCATGTCCTTAGTACTGCTAAGTTGAAAGTACTCTCCATGGTTTCTAAATATATCAGTAAATTCCTTCGCTAGCTGTACCATACCTTCATGATTATTCTTTGGAGCTCTGCAGATGAAATGCTGTACACAATACCTCCAGCCTCTTGTCGCTCCATTTCTATTTCATCTAATTCACTCATGGCAGTAGTATTCAAATTATAGTTAATAAATATGCCAGGAAAATCTCGACCATCTCAATATGACGTCCATGTTTGGATCACCATAATTCAATCAGCAATATCTCATTCATACATCCCATGAGTTTCTTTTGAGTTCTTCTGTTTATTTCTATATTCGCTCGATGGGAGAGAGCCAAGTACAAGCTAGAAACCTTAAATAATTCTTCTAAAATAACTGACCTAAGAATGGAAATTATCTTCGATGAATATGACATGAGAAAACTGCCACCGAGAGAGCGGCTTGACAAAATTATACAAATTTTAAGAAACGAAAGAGACGAATCTATACGATGGGATTCTGTTTGGCTTGCAGGAGAGATAACTGAAGTGATTGACAAAGATGATCCTATTTTTGTTGAAATAGCCGACCTAATGGTCTGGGTTTTGCTTAATGACGATAATGGAATTGTAAAACATGAGGCTGCTTTTCAAATTGGCCTACGAAACATGAAATTTAAGATTCCTGATTTGATTAACTCTGCTCTAAATGATAAAAAAGAACTTGTAAGACATGAAGCTATAGAAGCTTTGGGTTTGATACGAGCCCACGAAGGTAAAGAAACGCTGAGAAAGATGCTGGAAGACCCAAGCGATGCAGTTAGGGAAACTGCAGTTTTTGTACTAAAAAGACTTGATAGGCTGACAAATAGAGGAGACTATAAAGGAGAGGCGATACTGTAATAGATCTAATCATTAGTACTGCTCAAGTCTAACATATGACATTCCTATAGGCTATAGTAATTAAGAATTGGCGAAAAAGACTTTGACATGGAAGAAGCTATATCTTGGTCGAACTAGTGGCACCGGTGAAGGACTTTTTGCAAAGGTAAACTTTAAGAAAGGAAATCTTATTTTCACCTGGGAAGGGATATTGAAAAAGGGTAGATATCCTTGCTATGTAGGCGATAGGTGGTTACAAATAGAAAAATGTCAATGGATCGCTCCGCTCAGAAATAATCCTGGCTGGTACATAAACCATTCTTGCAACCCAAACTCTGGGATCAAAAATTCCGTAAAAATTGTTGCAATGAAAAATATTAGAAGAGATGAAGAAGTGACATTTGATTATTCAACTTCAGAAAGTGAAAACGGATGGTATTTAATATGTCATTGTGAAAACAAGAATTGTAGACGCATCATAAGGTCCTATAAGTCTCTATCTACAGAATTAAAACTGAAGTACAGAGATTTTATTTCTGAATATCTCAAATGATCTAGTATATGTGCTAACCTAGACGATAACAAAGGGAAACTAACTGCTATGTCCACTATGGAAGACGAAAAATAATGCAGAGGACCTAATTATAATGAAGATTAAAACCAGCTAGAAGAGAAACAAGGGAGTTTACAAGATGTAAGTGTGAAGATATTTTATATAGGAACTCGTACTCAGAACATAGATGGGCTCGCGTTATATGTGTAATACTTAATGTTGTCTTTTCTAGATCTGAACCTATAGAATGTTCTTGTTCTTGTTGCTGTAATGTCATTCTATATATATTATTATAGATACCATAATGATGTTAACGTTTTTTTATGGATACTGTTGAGGTAAAGACAAGGATGTGAACGTCTTAATGGTGAGGAAGATGCTCGGTAGAGTATAATTACGAACCTGTAGATGAGCGATGGGCTAGGAAATTTTACGAAAAACTGGAGTCAAACCAATGTTAGTACTAAGAATGGCACGGGACCAAATGAAAATGATATAATAGCACAATGGAATCAAGATATATCAAATTAGAATGCATCTTACAATATATTATCGAGGATGATTTAAATAATTTGCAAAGGATACATATTTAATTGAGCAGAACAAAAAATATTGAATCTGCTTTTGAGATAAAGTATGAAACGAAATATTTGTTCTTCGGATTTATAATTGCTATAGCTGTAGCTATCGTGTTTATACATATAATACTGTTTATTACTGATGGCGACAGATACATTGGCACAACCTCAGCAGTTTTGTTGGGATCAACTTCCTGTATATTATTGTTTACAATACTTTCGAATACTAGAAATATAGAAGTTCAGAAATTTAAGCTGCTTTTCGTAGGAGTAACTCTCTGGTTCCTTGGTGAATTTTCCTACTCGTATTATCAAATTGTATTAGATACGGATGCTCCATACCCAGGTGTCGGGGAAATTTTCTATCTTGCAGGCTATGTGCCTCTAATGCTATTTACCTACAGATCATTTAAGACTATAAACAGAGATGGATTAATAAAACGTAGGGTGATTGCGTTTGTAGTAACACTCGCATCTGTAGTACCTGTAATAATAACTATCATAGTTTTTAGCCAGGAAGTAGATTTTCAATCCCAGTGGCCTGATATTGCGATTAGTACCATAACTAACTACAGCGATAGTATTTTATTATCTCTTTCGATTCTCATTCTAACAAAGTTACCTAGAAATAACCCTTATATCTATCACTGGATATTATATACCTCTTTCCTGATATTAACAACTATCACAGATTTTTTCTATTTGAATATAGCGATTGTTGATGAAGAATTTCTTTTAGAGACTGAATTGATATGGGAAGCAATGTGGGCGTTCGCCTATCTATGCATTCTTGCCTCATTATTTTGGTATTACAAACTTACTCATATACTAAGCGAAAACATGAGAGTATTCAATGACGAAGACTATGCAGCAAAATATCGGAACAATATTTCGGTCAAAGACAAAGATGAACTTCCCGAAGAGGAACAATTGCATACAGAAAACATACAAGATTTCAAATTGGTTGAGAATCGTATTGATGAAATAATAAAAGGCGCAAAAGGCGAGATCACTATTTTGTTCTGTAATATAAATACCTTGAAAAGAAAAGAAACACAAAGTATCCTAAAATTTTTGAAGAAAAAAACAACGTCAAATATTTTAGTAAGAATTCTTTTTCCGTTGGGTGTCGATGATAGTATTATTAATAGTTATAGCGAGGTCGCTAATGTACGGATCTTTGAAACCAAACTAGAGAATAATGATATCATCATAGTCCCTGACTATATTAAGGTGCTACTAGTTTCGACTATAGAACCTATCGATTATGATAAGGAAACAGCGTATGCTGTAACATATTCTGACAACGAAAAGATAGACTATACATACGTAATAATGTTCGAAAAATTATGGTTACTTCAGACCGTGACGAAATTGGAGTTAAGATAAACATCATTTGTCAGATGAACCTGCTCAACCATACAATCTATAGTCAATTTATGAAATGTCCTTACTGCAGTGTTGCTTCGTCTCTGGTATATCTATGATTAGCCAAAAATAAATTTACAAGCAAATCCAATTTTCTATTCAGTTGAAAAATATAAAGAAAAGATAGATGAATTCTTAAAAACTTTGAGATATGACTGGAAAATAAAATTTCTGTTAATTAATAAAATTTTTAGGCGCCTAAAAATTTTATAAATAAATTTAAATATATTGCTATTGGCATACTACATTTTAATTAGAGTATAGAATATACAATCAAATAATTAGTATATCTTTTAACAATCAGGTTCTTCTACATATTTAATTAGACAGTCGGGAGTTGAATAGTCATGATTTCAGTGTTCAAAACCAATTAGAACTAACATCTGTTTATATAACAATATCACTAGAAAAGTATAAAAATATAGATTATAGTTAAAGATAAAGTAATAATTATTATCCATACTTTAACTGATTCATAGATTTAGGATGATCTTATAATATTAAGATTATAGTAGATTAGCTACATAATTAAAAGAAATAAAATGCTGTAACTTTTAAAAAATATTCATCTATCAATAGACCTAGTAGAAATATTATACAAAATCTAATTAAATAATATATACATAATCTTTATACCTTGTAAACATACATTTAGAGTCTTATGGATAATCATAGTAATAATATCAAATATGATTTTTCAAATAGGATTGTTTTAGTAACAGGTGGCACAGGAGCTTTAGGAAGCTCTATAACAAAGGCTTTTGTTGAATCTAATGCTACTGTAATATCTTCATACATTTATGACAAAGAAGAACCCTTGACGCAAACAGAAAATAAATCATCTATACAATTAATCAAAGCAGATATTACAAAGGAAGAAGAAGTAGCTAGACTAGTTTCTACCGTTATGGACAAATATAGTCATATTGATATATTAGTTAATGTGGTTGGTGGTTATATTGGAGCAAAAAGCATAGTTGAATTAGATGAAAAAGAATGGGATTTGATGATGACTATGAATTTAAAATCAGCATTCTTGATAAGTAAACATGTTACTAGACATATGGTCGCTTCAAAATATGGTAAGATAATACATATATCTTCTAAAAAAGGCTTACATGCTGAAGGTTCTGATTCTGTATATGCGGCATCCAAATCCGGACTAATAAGGCTAGTAGAGTCACTATCTGAGGAAACGAAGGAATCAAATATTAATGTAAATTGTATAATGCCAATTATAATAGATACCCAAGCAAACAGAAAAGCAATGCCAAATGCAGATTTCAACAAGTGGGTAAAACCAGATGATTTGGCAAATGTAGTCTTATTTCTTAGCTCAGAAGAAGCAAAGACTATAACAGGTGCTGCTATACCGACTTTTGGAGTACTTTAATTTTTATACAATTCTTCATTTATTAATGTAATATACAACAAACATGTATATGAATACTGATAAAAACGGGCCCGTCGGGAGTTGAATAGACATGGTTTCAGTGTTCAATCAATGATAATCTTTTTAATAATATTCTTTAGATAATTTTTTATTTTGTTTTACTTTCAATTTTAATGAACTTTTCATTTGTAAAGTGTTGTTAGTTATAGTCCTCTAATGCATTTCTAATCCAAATTTTTATCCTATTGAAGACTAATTTAGAGATTAAAAATGAAGAAATCTACTCTTGTAATTTGAAATGATTTAAACCATTCTATTATATTCTAACAAAGAATAATTGATTGGTTTATAAAATTTTTAGTAAATAAAGAAAATTTTTTAGAAAAATCTAGACTTAATTATAAAGCAATTGTTGTTGAATTATCATAATTTGTTAAAGTTATTTAAGTTCTTATTATATTCTTAAATAAAAGAGGAGACTTCATTTTAATTAGCAAACATTTTGCCTCATAGATATAGTAAAATAAAATCTATTGATATTGTAACAGAAGTGGATAGCAAGAGTATAATCAAAGAACATTCCTTTAGACTAAATTTTAGACTAAATCCAATTTCCAAATTATTTTGTAGTAGTCTTATGATTCTGTTACTGGCAGCGGTAATAGGAGCACAGGCTTTATCTAATCAGGACATGTATGCTCAGGAATTACAGGAAGGAGATGTATCTGTATCCGATGGTAATGATTCAAATTTAGAAAACGGAGTAATTGAAGAAGAAGGAGTATCTATAGCAGATATCTGTGGTGATAATATTGATAATGATGGTGATGGTCAGATGGATGATTTTGATCTGGAAGGTTGTGTTCCAGCAGATGGAGGAGTGGGGGCCGAAGATGGAACAACAGCAGCAACAAGAGGAGAAGGAGAGATAGCCACACCTGAAGATGCAGCACCGTCTGAAGATGTAGTGCCACCTGAAACCACAGATCCATCATTACTATCACCTCTTGATGATGATCTAGATGGAGTGGCAGAATATGAGGACAATTGTCCTCATATTGCCAATCCTAATCAAGAAGATTTGGATGGTGATGGCGATGGTGATGTGTGTGACAATTGTCCTATTATTTCTAATCCTAATCAAGAAGATTTGGATGGTGATGGCGATGGTGATGTGTGTGATCAAGATGAACTTGACTTTGATGAGGATGGCTGGAAAAATACACAAGACAATTGTCCCGATGAATTTAATGTATCGCAAACAGACCATGATAAAGATGGTGAAGGAGATGTGTGTGATCCCGATTATATTGATAATGATAATGATGGGATAGTTGACTCCAAAGATAATTGTGTTTCCAGAGCTAATCCCGGCCAGGAGGATGAAGATAAGGATGGTGAAGGTGACGTATGTGATTCTGATAAAGTCGATCTTGATGGCGATACAAAAATTGGTCCAGAAGATAACTGCCCTTATGATTATAATCCGGATCAGAAAGATACCGATCTTGATGGTAAAGGTGACGAATGTGATCCTATAATTCTAGGTCCCACTATAATAGGATAAAGTAAGTGATAAAAAAATAGTAACTTAAAGAACTCACCTATCTGTAGCAAGTAGCTCAAGAATGAATATTAGATAACAGGAAGCTTGTATAATATAAAAACTTTAGTTCAACATGAGATATACATGCAAATGGTCGATTGTATATTTTCAACTAAATGCAACGATTACAAAGCTCAATTAATCAATTGTGTAATAACAAATTAATTAGAAAATGAATAATAGATATAATAGATGGTTAAAATTTTTCTATTCCATTACAGATTTAACAAGTTCTATATTAGGATTTATTTTCAATCTAGATTCTCAAACTAGAATTTTTATTATGAGATTAATTGGATATAACTTAACAATTGGGTTCATATGCACATATCTAATGATACAGTTGGAAGTTGAATGGTCATATTTTCAGTGTTCAATCAATTTTAGAATTTAAATTAAAATTAAGATAATATAAAAAATACAGTAGAAAATTTTGAAAAGCCATAGGCTTGATAAAAGGAGCAAATCAGAAATAAAAAAATGGCCATGGCAATAGTAGGTTTGACGTAAGAGGTTGTCTGGAGTTCTTTGGTTAATTGTAGTACTTGCATAGATAGGTAACAGATTCACTTACCAACATGGGTAACACTTTCTTTTATCTGCTTGACTATGTTGTTACTACTGGAATTATTTAATCTTGTTCCTTTCATAAGAAACATTTCAGATGGTGTATGACCATTGATACCACCATGTGTTCTCTTTCATCATTGTATGCTTTTACAAACATGTAATACATTTTCTTTCCATCATTTACATTGGGAATATTTTCTACTGCAAGAAACTCATTCTTTACTATCTTGTTGTATGCCTCAATTTTTCCTTGTAGTTGTGGATAGCCTTTTGGAATTGGTTTATCCTTTATCTTGTTCTTTTTCAAGAAACCTTTGAATATTTTGGATGTAAATTGTTTACCATTGTCATGCATTACTTTGTGAGGTTTTCCATTCTCTACACAATGTAGTCTTCAAGTACATCCAGTACATCTACACTTCTTTTTCTTTCAGACCAGTCACTTGCTGCTTTCCTTGAACAATCATCCTCACAACTGATAAAATAGTTCTTTTTATCTGAATTCTCAAGGTAAAATGGTCCTAAAATATCCATCTGTACCATCTGGTTTGGTTTTTTCATCTCAAACCTTTTCCATTTTCTTCTATTTCTGATCTTGCATTCCAGGATGTTCAAACCATGTCTTTTCAGTATCTTGTATATGATTTTGGTACTAAGTGATATCTCCTTTAGTCTCTTTAACCTGAATCTAATACGATTACATCCAAATCTTTTTGTTATACGTAAATCCAGTATTTCCTGTTCTATCTCTTTTGTTACTTTTCCTGGTTGTATATTGTGTGGTTTTCTACTTCTATCCTGTAGACCGTCTATTCCATACTTTAGGTACCTGTTCTTCCACTTGTGATATGTCTTTGTAGATATCTGGTATCTAGCACAGATATCAGTTACTGTATCTCCAGTCAATTCTTTTTCATGAATTAAATTATATTTTGTTTGTAATTCTATTTTTCATACACTCCCTAGCAGAACTAGAAAGTGTTACCCATGTCAGTAAATGAAATTGTAACCTATGTTGGTAAGTACAACAGTTAATGATAGTGTTATATCCTAAACTATATAATAATTGTATCAAACTATTTATTGAAAGTGTTTTCTTTTTTTATCATTCTTAATTTATTATGATTACATTTTTAAATGCCCTATAATTAAAAAGACAAAGATTAAACCTTTTTTCCTAAAATGAATAATTGCAAATAACCAAATGATACATTAATTTCCTGCTTTATAGATTGCGAAAAATCTGGTTGTACATCTAATTCCTAGCTATACAGCGAAACTGTATGATTGTCAGTGTCTGTTACGTAAAGCACATTAAATACAGGATCAATAAATTTTTGATCTTGCAAAAATATGCTTTTGTATTTTCTACTTGAATCTACATAATTGTTGTTTATTGTTAATTTAATATTCTTTATTTTTGAATCTGTTAATTTACAAAGTGTCTACAATTGGTTAATTATTCAATATTCTTAAATGATAAATATAGTATAGGAGTAGAGAAAATTATCAAATAAAATATTATGAAAAGCATCATTGGAAGTTTATTTTTGATAATGATTTTTCTACATAACCAAAAATCTTTTAAATTATTGTTATGATTCTTTGTATATGAATTTTTATCTATTTTTAATATTTTCTATATCTTTATTTCTATTTGTTATTCCAATTAATTCTTGGCAATTTGGAGATAATGAACATAAAACAATTACTCAAGATGCACTTCCATTTCTAAAATCAGAAATATTAGAAAAAAATAGTTAATGGAGTTCATGATGAAGATAAGGGTACAGATGCATGGTATCAGGCAAATCATTTTGATGCTTGTGCATTTACGCAGTCTGTTGACAACATTAATGAAAAGTATTATACTCTACTTGAGATGTCTAAGCTTTCTTTGCCCCCACCTACAACTGCATGGCGATTTGGAGAACTGCTTCATCCAGTTCAAGATTTTTATTCACATTCAAATTGGGTTGAACTAGAAAAGGATCATATAATTGAAAATGGATTAGGATATTGGCCGGCATTCGTAGGATGGACTTCTAATTCAAATGATCAGGATGTATTAATTGCACAAGATGATTTGCCGAATGGCTGGTCTATGACTTCCGATATAATGCCTATGATTACAAGTCCTTCATTTGAAGAACCAAAAAAGGGATTGTTTACCCATGGAAGAGAATTTTACAGATTAGGTGATGACTGTCCTAGGGAATTACAAGATTGGAACCATGAAAATTTAAACAAAGATGATCCAAATCCAGACGAGTATAGCGGTGATTTAAGTAAATATCATGATTTTCATATAAAAGCTAAATCCTTGGCAGTAAAACAAACTACTCATGAATGGTGTCGATTATTAGAAATGATAAACTTACATCAGGGTTTATCTAGCGTTAATCAAATATTTACTAATTGGGTTGCAGATCCCGTCAGTGCTGTATCGGTATGTCCTATATCTGATATAACTAAAAGTATAATTCCTGATGCAGTAGACACTGATGGTGATGGGATACCAGACTCGAGTTCTGGAGATTCTCAGCTCCCAGAATCAGCTTCTGATACTACAACTAGTTCTGATGCAGTAGACACTGATGGTGATGGGATACCAGATGCTAACTCTGGAGTTTCTGAACTAGAACCAAGTTCTGATACTACAACTAGTTCTGATGCAGTAGACACTGATGGTGATGGGATACCAGATGCTAACTCTGGAGTTTCTGAACTAGAACCAAGTTCTGATACTACAACTAGTTTAGAGTAATGATATTTTCATCATATCCTCAATTGGATTCAAAATAAATGTTGTAATCTGTCTAATAAAATATCGACTATTTGTTCAGGTTATTTATTTATTGATAGTATTTTTAGTTAATTTCTTGATGAATTTATGTAACATATATAACTGTGGTTATGTCAGAAGTTGGAAAAGAATCACGGACTATTATGATTATTCTGACTAAAATACCTATGAATTAACAATTGTCATTGCATTAAAATGGCCATTATTGTTCTTTAATTCTGAGAGCAAAACATTATTTAATTAAATTTTAAAAATAACTTTTCAAACTACATTTTTAGGCGCCTAAAATATTAGGTAAATAAATTTAACATATTGTTATTGATATCCTACATTTTAATTAGAATATAGAATATACAATAGATTAATCGGGTTAGCCTTTTGACAGTCGGGTTCATTTACATATTTACTTAGACAGTCGGGAGTTGAATAGACATGGTTTCAGTGTTCAATGTTCATTTCGATTATTAGAAAGTTCGAGCATAAACAAATGCAATATATAGAGACAAATTCTACATATTTTGACTTTTTTACAATAATGGAAAAATTTTATAATGTATGATAGAAATAGGTTAACACTTAGTAAGTTAGAGGTTAATGCAACAGGAGGCGCTAATAATTGACTGGTCTAGGGAAAAATATTTTTGATAAGTTTTTTCAAAGGCAAAAGCGTAAGGAATTTAAAGTTATGGAAACCAAAGCCACAGAAGCACAAGACCAACACGTCTATAATCAATTTCCTAACGAAAACGAAATAGTCCATGAACAAAATATAATAGCAATATTAAAAGAGAGGACGGGACTTAGTGATGAGGAGATTTTAGATTCCCTACAACGATTGATTGAAAAGTCTAAAGTTCTTGGTTTCAGGTAAGATCACAAACAAAACATTCTATAGAAAGAATCCATTTGCATAATTCTATGTGTTTTCTACTGGCTTTTTATCATCTATTTTATCTACTTTTTTTTCCTTTTTTCCAAATAGTTTACTGAATATATTACAAAACATATTATTATATACACAGAAAGAATATTTAAGTTTGATATTGATTTTTATATTTTAGAAAAGTTTTTTATTATTACTTTGAAATGTGCTGATTGTATAGAAGATTGTAAAGTTAGCCCATCACCATTTGAATGTCCTAATTATATTCTTGATAAATGTTGTTGTTGGGAAAATTTCCATTTTAGTGATGATAATAATAATTTTATCTAACATAGTGAACCCGAGAAAAGTACGGGCCCATCGGGAGTAATACCGATAGAGGTGCAAAAATAAGAGTCTGATGTAAAGATACTACTACCTTGTATATATAATAATAGAAGAAAAAATAACTTGAGAGTTGATTGCTGTTGCTGCTATTGATGATTGAACATTACCATCAATCAATCAATCAACTACTCTTTCTTTTGCTTTTTCTGCTTCGTATTCTGTACCAGTATCTTTATCAGGGTCTTTAATCTTTTTACCTAATGCTCTTGCTCCTGCCTTTATTTTATCATCTAATCCAACATCTTCATCTGTCTCAATTTTTATATCTTTATCGTTTTCCATTGTAATTTTTATTTAACATTATAATTTATAGCAATTAGATTTAGATTATACAGAATAATTTTATATATCATTTATACTAATAATGTTATAATAAAAAATATTATTTTAGAATTTATGGTTATTTAAAAAACTATAGCATAATAAATAGAACACATCTACTACCGTGTATTTAGTTTTTATTATTGGAAACTTATTTTAAATAAAAGTAAGATAATTGTAGAATAATAGTCTAATTTTCATCTGGTTAAAAGTTAGAAGGAATCACATGGAACAAATTTTTTTTCTTCATTTCATATTATCTTATTTGCTCTTTTCATCACTTGGAAGAATATTCAAGTAATACTGAAAATACAACTGAAAAAGAAATATGGATTATCGAGTTTAACAATAAAAAATGAGAAAATTTTATTTTTTGAAAAAGTTTCTTTTTGTATTAATCGTTCTTTTTATCACCACTATGAGATGCTTTTCCACCTTTACATGCTACTCTTTTTCTTGTCTTTTCATCTGCAGAGGCCAAACCTCTATTATCATTATTACTCATTGTGCAATATGTGTTTACATAGTTAATAATACTTAGACAATTTTTTTGTCATATCCAGAAGTATATCAAAAGACAAATTAAGTGTCCATTAATCAAAAAAACAGCATAATCTTAAACAATAAAAATTTGGTAAAATAATTTTAACAATGATATATAATGATTTTAAAATAAATTTGTTTGGAAATTTAAATATTTTTTGTTAATTGATTTTGTCTTTAACTTTATCATTTACTAACACTAAACTAAATTACATTTTAGTATAAAGACATATTGTTATTGTTATCAAATTAGTAAAAAAAGAGGTTCATCGAGGCTCATGTATGTATTATATTACATGTCCTCTAGTCGGGTTTTTCAGTCCAAAGAACTCCAAACAGAACCACTTGATATATATTTAGACAATATAGTTAAATAAAGTTATATGCAAATTTTTAATATGTTGGTTTTTTTAAATACTTTAGTACTTTTATTTAATATAAAATTCAAATAATAAAAAAATATGTAGATTATGTTATTGTTTATTTATATATCTTTGTTTGTTCTATGCTATAATTATGCATTAGAAGAAGAACTTGTTGTTGTTGTTGTTTTGTGAATATTATCCCTAGTAACTTGTTGGAATGTTTTTACAGTATTAGCTCCTATTTTTGATAGTTCTTTTATATTCTCTTTTGTATGCTGAACAGATGTATTGACAGAATCTAGATTTGCAAATATAGTATTATTTATTACTCTAGTTGCTGATACTGCATTATCTGCAAAGCTACTAACTATTTTTCCATAGTTTTCAGCTAGTTGTCTAGGAGATACAGTCCAATCAGACCAAAGTCGTAATGAATTAACTAGAATATCTTTTTGTGATTCTACATAATTATCTGTAATTTCTCTAATTGCTTGAATTGTATTTTCATGATAATTGTTAACGATTTGAGTATAACGTGGAATTTCTTTTCTTGCTTCATCTATTGTTTTCTTGATATTATCTCTAGTTTCATCTATTACTTTATTAACTGCTTGTTGTTGTTGTTCTGTTGTTTGAATGTGTTTCATTTGATTCTTCTTCTTTGTGTTCTTGTCTTTTTGTTGACATATATTTAATTGTTGTACTTACCAACATAGGTTACAATTTCATTTACTGACATGGGTAACACTTTCTAGTTCTGCTAGGGAGTGTATGAAAAATAGAATTACAAACAAAATATAATTTAATTCATGAAAAAGAATTGACTGGAGATACAGTAACTGATATCTGTGCTAGATACCAGATATCTACAAAGACATATCACAAGTGGAAGAACAGGTACCTAAAGTATGGAATAGATGGTCTACAGGATAGAAGTAGAGAACCACACAATATTCAACCTGCAAAGGTAACAAAAGAGATAGAACAAGAAATACTGGATTTACGTATAACTAAAAGATTTGGATGTAATCGTATTAGATTCAGGTTAAAGAGACTAAAGGAGATATCACTTAGTACCAAAATCATATACAAGATACTGAAAAGACATGGTTTGAACATCCTGGAATGCAAGATCAGAAATAGAAGAAAATGGAAAAGGTTTGAGATGAAAAAACCAAACCAGATGGTACAGATGGATATTTTAGGACCATTTTACCTTGAGAATTCAGATAAAAAGAACTATTTTATCAGTTGTGAGGATGATTGTTCAAGGAAAGCAGCAAGTGACTGGTCTGAAAGAAAAAGAAGTGTAGATGTACTGGATGTACTTGGAGACTACATTGTGTAGAGAATGGAAAACCTCACAAAGTAATGCATGACAATGGTAAACAATTTACATCCAAAATATTCAAAGGTTTCTTGAAAAAGAACAAGATAAAGGATAAACCAATTCCAAAAGGCTATCCACAACTACAAGGAAAAATTGAGGCATACAACAAGATAGTAAAGAATGAGTTTCTTGCAGTAGAAAATATTCCCAATGTAAATGATGGAAAGAAAATGTATTACATGTTTGTAAAAGCATACAATGATGAAAGAGAACATGGTGGTATCAATGGTCATACACCATCTGAAATGTTTCTTATGAAAGGAACAAGATTAAATAATTCCAGTAGTAACAACATAGTCAAGCAGATAAAAGAAAGTGTTACCCATGTTGGTAAGTGAATCTGTTACCTGTCTATGCAAGTACTACATTTAATAAGCATTCATGAAAGCATATAACCAATCATATACAATGATATTGATTACCATGAACATGTATTAACAATAGTGTGCATTGATGATTTGTGATAATTTTTTTGTCTCTAATTCAATAATATAAACAAAAATTTTTTTGCTAAATTCTTTAGTCCTTTTCCAATTTTTACAAGGCGACTCTGTTCATTCATTAATGATGGTTTAGGGTCAGTAACATTTTCGATTTTATCTTCGAGGTGTAGGTTTTGGAGGTCTGTCACCATTCTTCTGATACCCAACAATAAACAATCTTTTATTCTACCTTCTCTTGTTATATTACACCAAAATCAAATCTTGAGCAATTATCTTAGTGGGTGTTAAACTGCAAATCTATAACACCCACTTTTCAACACCCATTTACAACATCTAAAGATTCAATAGAACCATTTTTTTTATAAATATAAGCAAAGTATTATCAATCGGGTTCATCTACATATACAGCTATTAGTCGGGAGTAGAATCGTCCATGTAGTCGGCTTCTACAACATAATATTTAGCTTTTGTTATTTGATTATAGTTTTAGTGCCTTCTTATCATGAGTTATTTATCAGAGTAGTTCATGATACCTTCACAATTTACTTGTCCCAAACTGAAGAATTTGTAGTTATATAATTTTGAAAAAAAAGTTTTAATCTTAATTAGGTAAATTGTCTATTCAAAGACATAAAGAGTTGTCTGTGTATATATAATTATTAATTGAATAAAAAAAATAATATTATTAATACCAGAATTATTAACAAACTTCTCAATAATTTTTACAAGAAATATAGAGAAACTATTCTAATAAATAAGAATTTACTTATCGCAGGCATTTTTGGTTTTATAACTAGTGCTGTTATAGCTGAACTATATGCCTTATATTCTCCTAGTGATGTATTAATTTCTACAATAACAGTGTTGGTAGGATTCATAATTTATAAGATATCTTTTATAGTTCTTTTTCATGTTGACAACAAACGAAAATATACTAATAGATTTAGTAGTCAGATTAATTTCAATATTCTAAAACAAATAATAAAAAAGATGATATTTGCATGGTCTATATTTGATATTATTAATAATGTATCACGATGGATAATACTATATGAATTATTATTAATAGGATTCAGACCTTTTGAAGCAGCAATATTATCTTCTATAGCTGCTTCTTCTCTATCATATTTATCAATCAATATAATTTTAAGACGTACCAAAATTTTTTCATAACTACTAAAAAAAGAATGATGTTTAAAAATGAAAACAACACCGGATACAAAAAGGCATAGAAGGGAATGATGTCTATAGTGGTGCATTAATAAGACTTTGTCTAATTTTATAGTAATATTGGATAAAGATTTACTTAGTTTTATATTACAAATTGTTGATGTTACATAAAAAAAATAAAGAAGATTAGACAAATAATTGTAATTTTATAACGCACCTAGGAAACCAAAGATAAATACTTAATTATCATAAAAACCATATAAAAATATGTCAGATGATGATAGAACTAAAGAAGAGAGAGGTCAAGCCCTAGGAAAAGAGGAAAGGAACCAAAAGAGGGTAGAAACAGAACCATCAGATAATCTCAATGAGGATAGAACTAAAGAAGAGAGAGGTCAAGCCCTAGGAAAAGAGGAAAGGAACCAAAAGAGGGTAGAAACATAGTAAACTCACTCATTATTTGTTATATCAATTTAGTTATTTAGTTAATTAGATCTCGATGATTATTTTTTTTCGTCAAGTAAAAATGAATCAATGGATAAATAAGAAGAATAAAAGGAATGTGAAAGAAGAAAGAATACTACGTAATACATAACTGTATTTTTGTTATATGGTAAGTGTAATATTATATCTATTTTTCTGTTAATCTTTCTTTTTTGCCATTAGGATATTCTATTGTTACTCTTTCTTTTGCTATATCTACATTGACTTTTTTATCTTCTATTACCTTATTTTTTCTAATTACGATTTCTCCTATTTTTACCTTTTTTTTCGTAATTATAAGTTGTTCAGCATAAAGTGGGATAACTTTTTGTGTCTTGTCATTTAGTACTTCATTATTGCTTGGAGTACTAGTAGAATTTGTTTTTTCTTCATCAAATAATGGAATCCCATTCTCTTTTACTCTTACCTGTAGTCTATCATTTTCGTTTTGTTGTCGTTTTATATCTTCTTTTTTTTCTTTCTCAATCTTATTTTTATCTTCATCACTTTCCCCTATATATTGAAAATTTATAATTTTATCCTTAATTTGAGTCAAAATATCTTCTTTTGAATATGAATCAAGTTCTTTATCATCTACAAATATTTTTTTCATATGCTATTGGTACATGTATTTTTGAATCATGTATTACCCATCTTTTTTCTATTTTAACATCTTCTACCAAAGTCTTTTTAAAAAGATTGTATCTCTCTTCAATTATAGGAATAACAAATTGCTGTTGTCCTCCTTCTTTTTCTATATTAGTTCCTGCCTGTACTTTTGTTGTTGCAAAGGAGTTAATATCTTGGTGTTTTATCTGTACCTTTTGTACATAATCTGTTGTCTTTTCTTTAACTGATCCAAATAAATGACCTATCTTAGAAGTAATTGAATCTCCTTCTTGATGAACTTTATGGGCTCTGATTGTCATTCTTGCTCTTTTGATTTTTTTGGTGAAATTATAATAGGAGTTACTTCAAGATTCTTTTTATTATTGTCGTTTTTATTTTCATCTAGGACCATAGAATTATCATCATCTTCTCGATGGAATGATTCCATATCTAATAAATTATAGATAATAAAGTTTAAGAAGATACCAGTTAATTGTTTATCATGAAAATTGTTATGGATACTATTAATACTATAGAAGAATACCATCAATTTCAAAAGAAATACTAAGAGGAAGAGCAACGTATCATTCATTGCTGAATCCTGGAAGAATTTGGATATTATGTTAAAAATCAATTAGTGAGCTAAAGTTGAGGATTATAAATATAGGGAATCAGCTGACTTTGAATATTTGCCAATAATGAAGGTAAGTTAATATAAAATTTTGTTATGTAATAATCGGATAATTAATAAAAGTTTCCTCCATCTTTTTCAAACTTATTTGACAAATTAATTAATTTAAGAGAGCGTTCAAAGAATAATGCAACAACAATAGTCAATCTTACAATTTAAGACGTATCCATATAACTTATGAAGTTCCTTATCCTTCCAAACTAGATGGTGCTTTAAATTTTATAAAAACTAGCTATAAAAATCAAGTCACATAAAAATAACGAACTATCTAAGATGTCTTTACTCTTTTATTTCTGGATTGTATCTTAGATAAGACCATATTGGATAAGATATTTTTGGTCATTAACTCCTTTGGATTTGTAATAATATTTGCTAACTAAATAGGAAATCACATACCACATTATACTATTTACTATAATAGTAAATAAAAAACCATAATAGTATGCCATAATTGTTCCAGTAATAGTACCACCAATTAGAAAAGGGATTTGTCGTTTTAGTATTGATTTTAAAATTGTATCCAAACTACAATAATAAATAGACAACATCCTATAATAGTAGTAGTAGATACAGAGTTTTTTTCAATATTTTTCTTTTTTTATATAAAACTTGTTTGTTTTATTATAAAATTAGTTTATTAAATATCTTGTAATATAAACAATGGCATCGATTCAATGAATGTAGATTATCATCTTTATCGATCAATAGCCATAGTAGATGATTAACAGGATATCGTTACTCTATTTACAGAAGTACTATAAGAAAATGGGTATCCTGTAATGGGCTTTACTAATCCTCTTCTTGCACTTGATTATATTAGTGAACATCCAGATAAATTCAGTTTGATTATTGTTGACTACAAGATGTCTCCAATTCAGGTATGCAACAAGTTATCTAGCAAAATATTGGCAATAAATCCAAAAATCAAAATGGTATTAATAACTGCATATGATGATATAAAAATAATAATTTAAATTTGGAAATTGTCAAGAAACCAATAACGATAAGTAAACTACTACAAATAATTCAACGAAACTTGAATTGATTACCCATCTTATTTCACATATAAAAACAACAAGTATTACTATCGTGAGAGTAACCTTAAACTAACAGTACATTACTACTTTTTTCTGAAACTAGTTCATTAATTTTATCTTTCAGATTTCTCAATAAGATTGGTTTGTGTATTACATATTTCTCAATATTGGGAATTTTTCCTTTTAATTGTTCCAAGTATGACATATCTGCAGTCATCAAACAAATAGTTACATTTTCATCTGTTCTCTTCAATGCTTGAAACATTGCAATACCATTTATCTGTGGCATTTTCAAATCAAGGAGAATCAAATTATATTCATTTTTTTTAAAATAATATAGTACATCTATTGGGTTTGTATAAGCATCTGCCTGAAATCCATCATGTTCTAAATATATTTTAAATAGATTGTTGATATCTGGGTCATCATCTATTATCATTATTCTTTTTCTTTTTCTGTTATTAGTATCCACTATTCCCAATCTCTAGTGTTTTTGCAGTATACTATATTAGGATTAGAGACAATTGTTAATTTTTGATGAAGTACTAAAATAAATTGAGAAATTTTATCTATCATTGAATTTATTACTACTTAGTACTACAATTAAAATTATTTTGTTGTAAAGATAATAATAACAAATTAAAATCAATTAACGTCAATTAATTATT
>CAWIYT010000179.1:0-14504 GCA_963840085.1 uncultured Nitrososphaerales archaeon | reverse complement strand
CTATTTTCGAATATTAAAATATTTATTCAATAACTATATCTTCAATAGTCTATTATCTTATTAGTTGGATAAAAGTGAATTAACTTTAGTTCCAAGTTCGTTTAACCAGATTGGTTTGTATATAACAATCTTTTCAATATCGAGACTATTTTTCTTAATGTGCTCTATGTATCCTTTATTTGCAGAATAATAAATCTAAATAATGGAGTAATAGATAACTCTCAAACCAAGAATTATAATAAGTAAATTGAATAATACTATTGATGAAAAGTGAATTTGTAGTATCAAAAATTGAGGCTTCTCAAGATGAAACAAAACCTTTTGTTTATGTTGTATTCACTGATACTAAAACTTTTAGCAAAGGAAAACAACAGCAGCAATCGCCATTTGGGAGTATGGGTATGAGTTTTACCTCACCAGAAGACTTAATGAAAAACTTATCTAAGATGTTTGGTGGTGGTGGTGGAAGAGGTGTAGTAGATTTAGGTGAATCACCTACATTCAAATTAAGTATACGAGAATATGAAGAGTCTGGCTTAAGGATAGGAGACAAAGTTACGATAGAGATTAAAAAGTCAGATAGTAGTGGAATATAACATAACTATGCATTACAATTATTTACTATATTAAAAAAATATAATTTGTTACTCTTTAAGGCTCTGTTAATTTAAGACATATTCACCTCTTTCATTCAATTCGTTAATAAAATAATTCTCAAATGTTGTATCATTATACATAGATACAAAGAATTGTATCCAATTATATACATGAAATAGATTGCATTCATTTCTTATACATGGGTAGTAATCATCAAAACTCTCGATTCTATCCTTAAAATATTGGTTGACTCTTTCCATCAAACTTTTCTCCAATGGTGAATGTAGATAGTGTTTCAATCCAATCACATTACATGCTTCATCATACCATGTACCTCCATCAGTATATACAGTATGTTTTCCATAATTCTCAACAAGAGATCTAATAAATTTTTCAGCAACAAGCATATTTCTCTCTTCTGAAATATATATTCCAAGCACTGAACTATGTACTGGTTCAATACATATCCATAGCCAGAAATGCTGGTTACCGATTTGAATAACTGTTTCGTCTATGATAAAGGCAGACACTCTTTTTCTTTTATAGATATGACAAGATCCAAATCTTTGTATCCAATTCCAAACAGAAACATAACTTCTCTTCTCATCTCTAAATATCACTAACGCTTTGGAAGTATTTCGTAAACTTAGACCAAGAAAGTACAAATACAAAGAATACATAACTACAATAGTAGATGTCCTATTTCTTTCAAATCGTAACAATATATGTTAGCATAGAACATTCACAGCTAAAACTATTTGGTTAAATAAACACAGCCATCAATGTAACTATATAGATTGTTGTAACCAGAGTTTCGATATCTTTAAATTATCTCTATACTGTAGCAAAATCCACAAAATCAAGGAATGAATTATGAATAAATATTGGAACAAGAACTGATAGAACTTTTAGTTCTATTGGGAGGAACATTAGTTCTAGCCACTTTTTTTGGAACTTATTTAGCTAGAATGATTTCCTATGAAAAGAGACCAATAGAAAAGACACTTGCAATAGTCGAAAACAGATTTTATCGACTCATTGGAATAGATGTAAGTAAACAAATGACATGGAAAGAGTACTTTTTTGCTCTTATTCATAACAAATATGATAGTTGTCGTTATTATAATTCTAATACTTAGTATTTCAAAATTATCTTACCATTAGCATACTCCTGTAGAAGGATTTTCATTAGATTTAGCATGTTAATACGGCAGTTTCATTTATTACAGATACTAATCTACAACATTATGCATGGTGACCAACAACTATCTAATCTGTCACAAATGACTGCTATAACTTTTACTATGTTTGTTGCACCAGCTTCTGGTATTGCTGCTGCTTTTGCTTTCATACGTTCTTTTATAAGAAAGAATTTTGGATTAGGTAATTTTTATATGGATTTTATAAGAGTTATTTTAACATTATTGCTACCAGTATCATTTCGTTTCTGCTTTAATTCTTGATGATATCTGGGAGTTCCACAGACACTTGACTCATCAATAACAATCAATCCATTAGAATCGACAATTAATAATAATTGTACAACTGAACAACAAATAACTATTGGACCAGTTGCCTCTCTTGAATCAATAAAAGAACTTGGGAAGTAACGGAGGTGGTTTTTTTGGATCAAATTCAGGTCATCCTTTTGAAAATCCTACAGGCTTATCCAATATATATGAAATGTTTCTAATTCTAATAATTCCACTTTCATTTCCAATAGCACTATGCTAAATTAATGGGAAAGGGTAGAGGATTATCTATTCTTGTAACAATGCTGATTGGATTTGGTGTATCTATTGTCGTTATCATTTGACTGCTGAAAGTGGTCCTCTTTTATTGGAAACTAGATTTGGTAGTTTTGGTAGTGCATTATTTGATACTTCATCTATATCTACAAATACAGGTGCAGCAAATTCCGCATTGGCTGGAATGTCTTCCAATGCTGTTACTTCATTTTTCCTAGGAATGTTTGTTCAGGCAATTCCTGGTGCAGTAGGTACTGGAATGATGACTATGATAGTTTACGTACTTTTGACACTTTTTATTGTTGGTTTAATGGTAGGAAAAACTCCAGAATTTATGAGCATGAAAATTAGTCCTAGAGATATTAAATTAGCTGTATTCATTTTCTTGAGTCATCCTGTTCTTATATTGATACCTACCGTTATTGCATTTACAACAGGAAATGCTCAGGCACTGGTTGGAGAGCAAGTAACTGCAATGGGATTTACTCAAGCTTTATATGAATATACTTCTGCTGCAGCAAACAATGGCTCAGATTACTTTGGAACATCAGCTGATACTCCATTCTGGAATTGGTCTACTGCCATTGTTATGTTTCTTGGACGTTATGTACCAATAGGATTAATGCTATCTATTGCTGGCTCATTTACAATCAAAGATAGAAAAGAAGTAATAGAACCAATCAAAACACATGGACCTTTGTTTATTTCTATATTGGCTGTAATGATATTTTTATTGGCTGGATTAACTTTCTTCCCATTTCTGGTAATGGGACCAATTTCTATCTAAATAAAAAGGTGATAAAAAATATGAAAAAGCAAATAAAAAACAAATTAAAAGATTTGGTAGGGACAATTAATCAATCTGACAATAACAATAAGAAGAATGGAAATAATAAAACATTTTTTAATAAACTAGCTAATACTATGAACAAAGTAATATTAGTAGATTCCATAAAGAAACTTAATCCTAAATACCTTGCAATAAATAATCCAGTAATGTTTACTGTAGAATTAGGTTTTTTTATAGTATTATTTATTGCAATATTTCCTAACATTTCAGAAACATTTGTTAACCAAAACCAAATATTTTATATCGAATCTGCAATAATACTGATACTTACTGTATGGTTTGCAACATTTTCTGAATCTTTATCAGAATCACAAGCAAAAGCAAGAGTTGATTCTCTTAGAAGTTTGGAGAAAGAAGTAACTGCCCACAAATTAGTCTATGGAAAAGAGAGTAGTGTTACATCATCAAGTTTAAAACCAGGTGATGAAGTTCGAGTATATGCTGGCGAAATTATACCTAGAGACGGACTAGTTCTTGAAGGTAAAACATTTGTTGATGAATCAATGATGACAGGAGAGAGTAATCCAATATTCAAAGAAAAAGATGACCATGTAATAGGTGGAACAAGAGTTACATCAGACAACATAGTAGTTGAAATAACTGCTGAAGCTGGAAGAAGTTTTCTTGACGAAATGGTTGGTATGATAAAGAATGCAACAAGACCAAAGACTCAAAATGAGATTGCTCTAACAATATTGTTAGCAGGATTATCACTTATCTTCATAACAATAATAGGAACATTACTATTTTTAGGTCATTTTCTAGGGTACAAAATAGACATTGCATCTTTAGTTGCACTTTTAGTTGCTCTAATGCCTACTACCATTGGAGCTTTACTTCCTGCTATTGGTGTTGCTGGTATTACAAGAATAGGAAGAGATAACATCATAGCAAAATCAGGAAAAGGAATTGAAGCTGCTGGTGATTGTGATGTACTGATACTTGATAAAACTGGGACAATTACAGAAGGCAGTAGAAGCGCAATTTCTTTTATACCTACACATGGATATACAGAAGAAGATGTTGGGCAAACAGCATTTGCAGCATCTATTCATGATACAACTCATGAAGGAAAATCAATAGTAGATTTGGCTGAAGAAAAAAAATATCTACCACCACTTTTGGAACAAATAATAACTGCAAGACCTATTGATTTCTCTGCTGAAACAAGAGTAAGCGGACTTGAATTTATTTCACATAAAAAAAGAATTAATTTGAATAGAGAACAAGAAGAAGAATTCAGAGATATAGCAAAAACAATACATGATAAAACTCGTATAGATGATTCTTTATCAATAGACACGATAGAAAAAGCTATTGATGAATCAAGCAAAAGCAAAATTCATAATATGTTATTGCAATTAGAACATTCAGATAAACCTATAAAAATCCTAAAAGGAGCAGTTGATGTCATCTTAGAAGTAGCTAATCCACAAACTAATAAAGCAGAAATCAAGTGGAAGGCCCAGGAAATATCCCAACAAGGTGCTACACCTATAGCTGTATCTCTCAATGATGATATAATTGGTCTTATAGTTCTAAAAGATAATCTAAAAGAAAACATCAGAGAAAAACTTGCAGAAGTTCATGCTACAGGTATAACTACAATTATGATTACAGGTGACAACAGATTGACTGCTGAAGTAATTGCTAAAGAAGCAAACGTTAATGAGGTAATGGCAGAAGCAAAACCTACTGATAAATTAACGAGAGTGATAGAAGAGCAACAAAAAGGACATATAATAGGTATGGTAGGTGATGGAACAAATGACGCACCTGCGCTTGCAAAAGCAGACATTGGGTTAGCAATGAATAGTGGAACTGCTGCTGCCAAGGAAGCAGCCAACATGGTTGACTTGGATTCAGACCCATCAAAGATACTAAAAGTTGTAAAACTTGGAAAGCAATTGCTCATGACCAGAGGAGTTATAACTACATTTAGTATAGCCAATGATGTTGCTAAATATTTTGCAATATTACCAGCAATGTTTATGGAAAACAATCCTACAATAGCAGCACTCAATATAATGCAATTACACAGTCCTCAAACTGCAATACTATCAACTTTAATCTTTAATGCAATAATAATACCAGCACTTATTCCTATTTCGTTAAAAGGAATCAAATTCAAAGCAGAATCATTAGAAAAAATATTTGTAAAGAATATCGTTGTATATGGAATAGGTGGAGCAGTATTGCCTTTTGTTGGAATCAAGGTAATCGATATTCTGCTATCTCTTTTTATTTAATAATGGAGGAGATTGAAGAAAATAAATGATAAATAATAATAACAATAATAATAAAACAACAATAAGAAATTTCCTTTCAAATAATTTACCTCCATCAATTAGGATAGTTATATTGATGATGCTTGTAACAGGAATTGCATATCCTATTTCACTTGTATTTATTGGAGAAATAACTCTACCATATCAATCCCATGGAGGTCAAATCATTTGGAATGACAAAGTTATAGGCTCTGAACTCATAGCTCAAGAATTTACATCTCCAAAATTCTTTCACAGTAGACCAGCAACTGATTCAGCTTCTACAGTAGACCCTCATATAACACCTGAATCTGCATATCAACAAATATCAAATGTGAGTAAAGCCACAGGCATTCCAGAAAATGCTTTAAAAACTATAATTGACCTTAATATAGAAAGAAATAAAGTAAGTAATCTAATTGTATTTGCTCCACAATATGTCAATGTACTTGAAGTGAATTTGGAACTGGTAAAACAATATCCTGAAATATATTCCGTAACCAACAACAGAACTACTAAAAAAACCAGATATATCATAGGAGGTGATATGAGCATTTGGAACCTATAGTCTATACTTTTATTACATTTCTTTTTGTATCTTCAATATTTTTATCACACTCCTTGATTAAGGCAGAAAAATAAATACAAATTTTACATATCACTGTCATAAAAGGGTCTTTTCAATAATAGCATTAGATTCAAAATGATAGATAAATACTAACAACTATATCATATAAGTTCGGGATTATTTAATCGAATTTAACAATGTTACTTTTTTTACAGTGAGATCATGAAATATTAGATCTTTTGCATAATTAGAAAGATTAAAGCTATATTCTCCTTCTCTAGCACAATTCATTATAGGTTTGCTAAATTATGATAGGTTATCCAGAAAACCATTATTATTCAGGTCATTTACTGGACTGGAACTATCAGAATTTGATTCCATTTGTAAAAGGAGGTAGAATCAAAATATCCACAGTACGAGATAAAACGTCTATCTAAAAAGAAGAGAACACGAAGAATATAGGAGCTGGAAGACATTTCAAACATCCAATAAGAAACAGATTTCTCATGCTTCTTGTGTACTATAAACTATACATAACTAATTCACTTTCTGGCTTTCTGTTTGATCTAGATCAAAGCAATGTACATCAAGATATACGTTACATGGAACCTATAGTAAAAAGTTGTATTCCGCTACCTCAAAAGTTATACAATATTACAAGAAGATTGAGAACTGTACAAGAAGTAGAGATATACTTTCCAGGATTTAAAGCGTTTATAGATTCAACAGAACAGGAGATACAAAGACCAAAAGACAAGAAGAGAAAAAAGATTACTATTCAGGGAAGAAGAAAAGACATACTGTAAAGACGCAACTGATGGTAAACAAAGAAGGAACAATATTGCATAAATCAAATCATCATCATAAGAAAGGAAGACAGCATGACTATACAGTTTACAAAGATGAATATCCAATAACACCACCATAGGTTGAAAACTATTTTGATCTTGGATATAAAGGAATAGAAAATGACTTTCCTGACCTTAAAGTAATATTACCAGTAAAAAAGAAACGTAATATTGAACTCACCAAAACAGAAAAGAGATACAACAAAAGACATCGTAGACAGAGAGTAATTGTTGAACACACTATATCTGTAGAATAAAGAAATTTAGCATTCTGGGAAGCAAATACAGGAACAGACTAAAGAGATATGATGGAATATCTGACATTGTTTCTGGTTTGGTTAATTATAGAATAATCCATAGTAGAAGAAGATAATTGCAAACTAATAAACAATGAAAACATTGTGTAGACTTTCTAATTACGCAAAAGATCTATTATTGTAGTTATTCTATTGTTCCGTTTGAAGGATCAAGGAACAGCTTTGCTGCAGAGTGTCCCGCCGTGAAATTAAACATGTTCAAGATAGAACCTGCCTTTGCGTCAAAGGATTGGTCTCCTATTCGTCCTAGATTCCAATTGTCTTCAATAAACTTCAAAATAGATGTCTGGTCAGTTATCTGGTGATCTACATAATTTACTTTTGAAAATGGAGAGACAATTAAAATTGGAAGACGCGGGCCATGTCCGCAGCGGTCTTTGTACATCTCCGGCGAAGGTTTACCACACAAATCGTTACCCAACAATGCGTCTGTATTTGGATCGTCAGATTGACTTACAATTGGAGGCATTACATGATCATACCAACCGTCAGAATCGTCGTACGCAATTATTAGAGCAGTGCTATTCCATTCAGGAAGTTTCTGTATATGATTTACGGTATCGACAATAAATGTTTGTTCATTTAATGGATTTGAATAACCTGCGTGTCCATCTTGAAAAGCCGGAGCCTTAAGAAAGCTGACAGAAGGCAGGTTGCCTGAATCAGCTGCATCCCAAAAGTCTGATATGTCATATTGGTGATTTGCTTGATCAGTATGACCAATCATCTGAACAGATGTAGGTGGCAGATGATCAGGGTTTGCAGTTGTTTTATAGTATTGAAAAGGTTCATGGTGTGGTAGATAATCTACTTCTGGAGGCGGTTGATGGTGTGACAATTCAACTACTAATTGTTTTCCTTGAACGAGTTTGTGTTCAGACCCGCAGAATGGATTTCCTTCTGCAGTCATATTTGTTGGTTTGAATCCACCCTGAAACCATCCCCAAGTGACATTCTTACTATTTAAGAGATCACCGACGTTGGTTCCACTCATGGATGCCAGTGGAAATGACTTAGTGGCCGGATTGAAGCACTTATCGTACAGGGGATTTGCATCGAATATCAGGGTGCCGTTAGAGACAAACCATATATTTGATCCGTGATAAGTGATATTGAGATTTTGAGGAGTTGCACCGTGTGTTTGTCCTGATATAAGATTAATGTGGCCTGGTGTAGAAGAACCAAATGTTGTTCCAAAAAAATTGTCACTCATAGAAAAGTGCTGGGCGTAATTCCATAACGCCGTAACTGTATTACCATCAAAGTACCCCATAGTTATTGAAGGGTTGCAACCATTGCCGACAAGATTGGTCTTAACAAACTTATCCATCAGTCCTCCATTGTATGCCTCTTGCAGTCTGGTGTATAGATGATCATTGTCACAGGTGGAGGCGTTGGATCTTGGGATCCTAAATGGATTAACCGTATTGGGATTATCTGTTAGAAGTGAACCTGACAGACCATTTATAGATGGTGTATTTGCTTTAGGATGGAATTGAGGTTCACCAGGTTCCTTAGAATTAGAAGCATTTGGATAGGAGGCAAAATAATGATCAAAAGAAACATTCTCTTGATAGATAACGATTAAATGCTTTATGGGAGTTGCCGTAGTAGTCTGAGCAGACACATAATTTTCCTGCCATATAGAACCAGTAATGGAAACGGTCAAAAATAGCAATATTATTGATGTGGACAATATCATTGTGACCTTACTTTTGATCATCTTCTTTATCTTTACCCTCCAGTCTAGCCATAACAGACATGTCAATTTATCCAAATTAAAATTAAGATTAATATTAAAAATCTCTCTACCTTTAATTGATGATGTGTGGACCAGATTTGATTTCGTTCAGAGGGTAACCTGGTGCGAACATATTAGCCAAGTCAATAGTTTGGATATTGTCTTGAGTTACTGATGGAAAATTATTCTTGGCAGTTTGTTCAAATTTCTCTCCTCTTGGAATTACAACTCCTACGTCTTGAGCGTATTTGTCGTACGCAGCAATCAGAGTCTTCAAAATATCAGGATGCTGATCTGATAGGTCTGTATTCTCTCCCAGGTCAGTTGCGAGATTGTATAATTTCCATTGTGGTGGCAAGCCGTATATGGTGGCTTTCCAGTCACCCATGCGTACACTAGTATTGTTGAACATTTCACCAGATATAGCTTCGTTGGCTGGATGAATTATCTCCACAGTACCATCAAGAAGTGGTTTGAGAGATTTTCCCATCAATGCGTGCACTTCAGTGTCCTTGATATGTTGAAGGATGTGAGATGCCTGCCAAGTCTAGAATTGTTGGGGTAATATCTGTCACATATGTGAAGCTCTTCACAAGGTTGGAAGTTGCATTGTTGCTAGATGATGAAGATGTAAGTGGTTGTTTGATTACAAGAGGCGGTTTTGTACCACCTTCATAAAAGCTTGTCTTGAAACCCGATAATGGAGACACTGCTACATAAGTTCCCCATGCACCGTAGTTAAAATCTGAAGTACTGGTGCCCAGATTTGACAGACTATTGTTTATTCCAGCTACAAATTGCTTTGCATGTGTTAGGTCGACACCGCTAGCATATCTGAAGAGACCTATCTCAAATGGCTCGCTGCTGCCATTGTCTGAAGTAAATAGAATGAACGTGTTGTCATACTGTCCGGCATCTTTTAGGTATTGTATCACCCTGCCAATGTTCTTATCCATGTCTTCTATCATGGCTGAATGGACTGCTAATACTCTTGCTGCATAAGCCTTTTGATCATTGCTAAGGCTGTCCCATACCTCATTTGGAGGGAGTCTCCCAGGATCTGTCATATTAGAAGGCCAGAATCCTAACTCCTTTTGTTTTTCAAATCTTTGCTCTCTTATCTTATCCCATCCTGCACTATAGATTTTATCATATTTGTCTATATTCTCCGGTGGAGACATGAATGGAGAGTGCGCTACCTGAAATGCAAGGTATGCAAAGAAGGGCTTCTTTTCTGACTCGGTCTTTTTAAAGAAATCTAGTAGCTGATTGGTATAAAGGGTATTGGAAAACAGAGTACCGTTACCTGGTCTGTCAACTTTTGTTTTATTTGCCATGAATGTTACAGACCAGCCGGGTACGTACGGTGCAGAACTGAAATGATTAGATCCATCTTCCAAAAGAGTAAATGCATTGGAAAATCCTCTTTCATATGGTGACGTGCCAGGCTGATATCCATGTCCAGAAAGATGCCACTTACCCGATTGCAAGGTATTGTATCCTGCATCTCTTAATAATTCTGCAACAGTCACTACTTTGTCGTTTATGTAAGTTTCATAGCCTGGTTTCCCCACTTGATTGTCAGCTATAAGTTCATACATTGTGCCTATTCCACCAATGTGCCAGTCTACACCTGTAAGCAAGGATACTCTTGCAGGTGAACAAGTTGGTGCTGTATGGTAATCCGTCAAAACTTTTCCGTCTTTAGCTATCGTATCTAGGTTTGGAGTTGAAATCTCACTTCCAAATGCACCTATATCTGAATAACCAAAATCATCACCTACTATTACAAGAAAATTTGGTTTGTTTTCTGGATTTTGAGCATAAACATTTAAAACAGATCCAACTATCATGACAGCAATTAAAAATGCCATCAAGGTAAATGAAAACTTGTGTCTACTTTCATAATAAATAATCATTACGGAGGTACACCTATCATCTTACTTAAGTTTTTTCTATATAAATTGGGGTGGTGTTAAGTTAATGACTTGTATCACCTCCTACAAGATACATCAATAAGCTAAATTTTAGATGAGATCTTCTGATACCATTGTGCATGAATACAAATAATTGAATCCAGTTAGAGATATATGATAAGTTACAGTCAAATTTCCTGCAAGGATAACAATCATCAAATTGTTCTGTTCTATCCTTTACATATTCAATGGATCTTTTTCTTTATTATATTCTTCTCATATCTTTTTTTCTATTAATTCTAGACCATCCATTATTTCCAAATGTTGGTCCTCAATGGGTCACTAATAGTGGTTTCAGGTACTATTTTGCAATGACATGAGATAATATTATTGTAGAATGAGCTGTATTAAAATACATAATTTTGGTATGGGTCCAGAGGTGTGTGAATTGTTTTTGACATGATATTTTTGGCCCAAATAATAAGACAATAAACATAAAATGGGATTCGAACCCATAAAGTATACTTGTGGGTCCTTACTATTATTATTAAATCTAGTTTATTTGTTGACTCCAGGAAGACAACTAACAACTTATCCTACTAGATCATAATAAATACATTAGTTGGATTGGGCTGTAGTCGATAGAAATGTTTGCAATATCTTACTGATCTCATCCGGATATTGATCCATTACTGCATGACCAGCATCTTTGATCTGTACAAGCCAGGCCCCTGGAATTTTTCCTGCAATGACTAAAGCATTTGCATGCGGATTGTAGAGATTATCATCTGTTCCAGTTATGACCAACGTGGGCTTGGCTATTTTCGCAAGCTCGTCACAAACACCATTCCAGTTGGTTGCCTCCCAAGCAATTCCTGCGTTATTCTGATTATTCATTGCGTCAGGGGAAATCCAAGGCTTCGCTTGCTGTAAATCTTCTGGAATGTTCTCAAGGGATTCAGGATGCAGTCTTATCCATCCTGATCCTAATGAAGCAGATACAAGCGATTTCATCTCCTTCTGAGAAATAGAAACATTATTTAGAAGTTTGTTTACAAGTTCGGATTGCAATTTCATAAACTCAGGTGGTTTAGGTATACCATCTTTTCCACCACAGCTTGTAGCAACAAGTATGAGCCTGTTAACCTTTTCTGGATAGGTAACTGTAAATTGCTGAGCTATGAATCCTCCTAATGAATATCCAAGAACATCTGCTTTTTGTATTTTCAGAGCATCCATCAAACCAGCCGTATCATTTGCAAGTATCTGCATAGAATATGGTTTGGAACCAGTTGTTGTATTTCCAACTCCACGACTATCAAACACAATTACTGTGTGATTTGAATAGACCCCTTAGAAAGGACGGGTCCCAGGCATCCATACTATCAGAAGCGCCATTGAAAAGTAAAATAGGGTCACCTTTTCCTAACATCTTGTATGCAATGTCAATATCACCTACCTGAACTTTTTTTGCTGGAATACTTTGTATGTTTGATGAATCTGTTACATTGAAACTTGTCTGATCTCAGCTGACCATAAACAGGATTGGTAGTAGTGGTAGTAGTCATTATTATAGCAGTAGTAGGGATAATCATTATAAACATGAAGATAATGATGAAAATTGAAGTTTTATTTCCCTTTTTTTTGTGGGTAATACATTTTGTTATCTACATTTGAGCAACATTTACTTACTATTAACCTTATACCTTATAAATCATCTATAATATTTCAAAAGATGATACCAACGATCTTTATAAGGCAACTATTTAACTGAAGAACATACTACTAGAATTAACGAAATACTTTCCAAGATTTTAGAAAAATATTACTTTGCATCAATCATGAAGATCCCTTTCTGACTTTCGGCATTTTCTTTATCAATAACTATTATGCAGGCAGGAATAGTTGTCCCGTAAAATAAGTTATATGGTAGGCCAATAATCCCCTTAATATAGCCTCGGTTGATTATTTCCTTTCTAATTTTTGCTTCGTTACCTCTGAACAATACTCCATGCGGGAGGATTATAGCTCCTTTTCCGGGTACTCTTAAGTGATTTGAGAACGTGTAGAAGAAATGCATAGTCTCCATTCTTCTTTGGAGGTTCTCCATATCCTTTAAAGCGTTCAAAAGGATCATTTGCTGGATCAATACCATGGCTTCTCAGTATTATGAGACAAAACAAACTGTTGTTCTTTACTAAGACAATAGAAGTGTTAATATTAATAACCATAAAATAGAAACTAATATCTAGATAGTTTATCGAACATCTTAAACTATTAGTAAAAGAATACGATCATTCTTTTTGCTTTCTATAAATTTCTCTATTTAGACTTTTTTGTTTTCTCCTATTTATTGGTTGATGACTTTTTCATAAATAAAAGACACGACTTTCTTTTACTTTTTTGAGTTGTGCTATCACTTCTGGTTCAGTAGTTTCACTTATCATTTTATCTATAAAGGAAGTATCATGCACATCATCGTATTTCTTGTCAGATGTTGTTACTGCATCTATTTTCTTGTTAAATGAAATTGCTGAAATATTATCCATTTGTGGATTATTGATGATAATAGTAGTTTTGTTATTGAGTTCTATGATCTCCTTTTCTTTTATCTCAATTGTTCTTTTATCAATCACAAATTTCGTAGAATCATAAATTGAGGCCAAATAAGGCTGAACCTCAGCTATGGTCTTTAGTATCTGGACTCTCTTCCAAGGACCTTTTTCTTTATTGTATTCTTCCTACATCTTTCTATCTATTAGTTCAAGTCCATCTATTCTCTCTAAATGCTGCTGGTCCTCAAATCGAATTTATTAATAAAATAATATAAGCACTATAACAACAAAAAATAGTTGTAAAAGAATGAGCAATAGATCAGTAAATGTAGAATTACCTGATGAAGTATGGAAAGTTATAGACACTCACTTTAAGCCTTTAAGTGAAGCAACTGATTCTGAAATATTATCTAATATCATTAAGAATCATTTAGCTCAGAATGGATACTATCCTGATGTTGATAGTCTTATGCATGGGATTGGACTAAAAGAGATTGTGGATGTCATTGACGATAAAGTAATGTCTTTAAAAGATCTATTAGAAAAAAAAGGATTGACAACTCATCAGGAATGGGCTCAAACAATGCAAGAAAGAATAATAAAAAATGCTAGATCTTTTTACTAAAAACTATTAAATAATCTTTTTAAGAAAATAATTGTCATTATGACAGTCACAACTGTCTATAGTATTATTGCTGATTCTGTATAGCTATACTACGTAGCATACAAAATATTGTAGGGAAAAGTTTTTAAAATATAGTACCTTTATGTGGGACACATACAAAGCTATCTTCAAAAAACTTTTTTTAAACTAAACTAAATTTTATTACCAGCAGGTTTTTTTGTTAGCTTATTAACGTTAGATTTTAATTGTTATGTAGATGAGATCCCAACACTACAGGATGTCCAATGATAAAGTCTGGAAGCAAATTCGCCAGAGAATTAATGATCCTTACAGATATTATAAGAAAGGCTTAAAATATGATTATATGCTGCCTTCAGGATATTATGTTTCACAGACGTATGGAGCTTTACATAAATGTTGGATTGGCTTTGTCATAGCAAAAGCAAAACATGAATCTGATAAAATAGATCTA